>CAMDHK010000012.1 GCA_945897965.1 Candidatus Kuenenia stuttgartensis
AATCATTAACTTTATGAAGGTTAAAAACACCGGGCTTGCGCAAGGATGTGGTGATTGATTGTTCGGGGGCAAGTTGCCAAAGTGCAAGATCATCCATGCTGTTGATAACCTGGGTGCCTGCGGGTGGCTGATTTTCGGGAAAGGTGCGTCGGCCTGCGGTAACTTGCGTTGCAGCAGAAGGGCACACAAGATAACTGACTCCGGTGCCTGCCGTAACTTTAAGGCGGCGGTCATTAGACTTCCGATGAAGCTGCCTTCCATAAAATTCGATAGCGGTCGCAGTTGTATCAGAAGGAAATTCGAACTCCAATTCGCATTCCCCACGAGGTACCCAAAACGCATAGATGCGCTTGCCATTACGATCGAACTCAAGCACATTGGCACTGGCAGACCCCGTAGGCATCTGGCGAATAAGTTTTACGGAATCCAAAACATTCGTAAGTGTTGCAAGGGCTACATAAGCGGGCTTAGGGTAATGAAGCGGGCTACGCTGACAAAGCCCACTCGCACCCCATAAAGTATCGTAATAGGAATTTCCCACATCTTCGATGCCTGCAGGTGATACGGTTGGAAACCGGTTAGCAAGCCCGATCATCACATCGCGTGCATACCACTCGGCGTGCCTCTCCGCACCCAGATCACGCTCGGCCCGTGAAGTAAACTCATAACAGCCCGTCAAGGGAATATCATAACCAAACTTGCGGGCTGTCTCTGCCATGAGCCAGATACCCGCAGTGGTGTGTGGCGAAAGTTTTTCAGGGGCAATAGTCTGCCCAGTGGTTTCACTACCCAGATAATCAATAAGTTCTCGTGGGAATCCCCTTCGTAACATCACAGCAACAATACCTAAAGAGCCTCCGGAGTTACCTGCGATGATTTTAAGCTGCGGGAACTTCGCCCGAATGAACTTCGCACCCTTCAACCCTAATTGATAGAGCTGATCTTCACGCTCTTCAAAGGCCTTATCCTTGGGCACATACTTAGACATATAAAGCTCGGGGGGATAGGCGCCCGGATCATAGCTTTCATGAAATAAATCAATGTACTGGCAATGGGGGAACCTTTTAAGAAGGTCGCCAATCACTTTTTCTGCGCGTGCTTCCGCAGCAGGCCAGTCATTTAGATCAACAAGTCGAAAAGGCCAGTTGATCTGGTTGAGTGAAATCTTCCACGGGGCAAGCTCGACTTCAGAATCTTTGGTCCAACCCATAGTGGTACGGCGCATACCCGCCTTGAATAACATCGGGCCCGCAACCTTGGGATCGCGGGTTGTGTAATGAACGCCATTGAACCACCATGTACCAAATGGCGATTCATAACCAGCGGTGCGTGTATCATTTCCGAGCAGTGCAAAAGAAGCATTATGCTGAAGAATATTCTTGCCTGCTTGGTCAAGCAAAATCATGCGTAGCCCGTACCAACCAGCATCAGGCATAGCAAGCGGAAGAGTAATATCCACCTCTGCACCAATACTAGCCAATGAAACGATCTTCTCATTCTTGGTAAGAATTTTTCCTTTAATATCAGTGATTTCTGAGCGCAAAGAATAGCTACCTGGCTCCACAGCCTTCAGGGAAAATGTGGTCTCAGGAGTTTCATCATTATGGAAAATATTGCCTGCTTGCGACTGCTTGAGCCTAACTTCCACAGGTAGCTTTTCTAAGGTCGCACCAAAAACATGAACAGCACTGGTCAAGGTAGGCACAGGCTTACGGCGCTTGTCGCGCTGTACTTCGAGGCCACCGCATCGACCCAGAAACTCGAAATCAAGGTAAGGACCAACCTTCATCGCAGCATAGGAATCCTGAGTATCTGCAATTAAATCAAGGATGTCGCCTGACTTTAAATCCACTCGCACAAGATACAGTGGCGTGGTAATGGTCTTCCCATCGGCGATAGGATAGGTAACGCTACCCACCTGCTTAATGCCTTCGCCGAGTTGCTCTCCATTGCGGGGTAATGTAATGCTGGTATCAGCCATCGCTCCACCTCTGCCCGAAATGGCAAAGCGTGTAAGGCGGGTTGTCAGCAAGGGATCTTTGTTTAAATCTGGTTCCACTGCGCACAACACCCATGCACATTTATAAAACGCCTGAGGAACCGAGAAGTGCAATGACTCAGGCATACCATCCAATGCGGTGCGTGATGTATTTTCATCTGTCTCAAGGAAGCGTGTTCCCTGCATTTCTTTTGCCTTGCCTACATCAGCATTTTTGCCACCTTCCACCACCACCATGGGCACAGCATTAATCTGCTGGATTCCGGGCTTCAAGGAAATAGTTGCCTTATCCATCACCCCCGGTTGGGCAATATGCTTTACATCCAAAGATAAAAACTTGCTGGGTTCAATAGTGAACGATCGAGCCCCACGAACTGCACCGCCTGGCTCCATTTGCAAAGTAACTTCGACAAGCCCACCCTCTCCATTGATACGACCACAATAGCGCCCCTGCATCCACAACTCGGCCCCTGCACTATCAGACCGAACTTCGAGATGTATCCAGCAATTAGATGCTGGCGGCAATGTCTGCCATACTTTTGCCAATCCAACTCCCTGCGCCTCGGTGTAACGGGCAAGATAAGGTCGGCTATGAAGGCGATACTTCAAGCCTGCGCCTTGAAACTCGATATAACCATCGGGCATGGGTTCTTTTTCTATACTCTTCTTCCCTGCTTTCTCTACCTGACGCGATAACAGATCAGCCTTCACTACTCCAAGCAAGGCTTGACTCTTTCCTTCTGCAAACTTGAACATCAATCCAACCTTACCCACTGGCCCAACTTGAAATTCCACTTCCATTGCGTTGGCTTTTCCAAGCGTAACCGAATGAGCTTTACGATCAGCCACTGGCTCCGCTGCTTGGAAAATCACAAGTGGGGCCAGAAGAAACGCAACAAGAATAAAAAGAGAGTATTTCATTTGGTCCCGATCGGAATATTTAGTTTCTGTTGTTAATTCGAATCTTGGTAAGGTTACGAATCTCACGACCACATCCATGCACCTTTACTTTTTTTCTTCGCTAGAAACATGATCCTTCAAGAATCCCTGTTTCATCAACCACGCTTGGCACTTTTTAGGCCATGCGCTTACTTCTTTGTCCGATCGTAAACCATAGCCGTGGCCACCGGTGGCGCAGAGGAAAAACTCATTCACGACCTTCGATGCATCAAGTGCATCACGATAGACTTTACTCCGTGCGATAAAAGATTTATCGTCCTCGGTATGAACGATAAAAGTCGGCGGCGTTTTGTCGTTCACGGGAAGGCCTTCAGAAAGTTTGCCCGGAACCTTCGAAAGATATGCTGGATAGACTAGTATTGCAAAGTCTGGCCGAAGGTTCTTATCATCCACTACATCCAATCTTGGATAGGTTGACTGGCTAAAATTGGTACTCAACCGAGCGGAAAGATGACCACCCGCAGAGAATCCCATCACCCCAATATGCATTGGTGAGATATTCCAGTCGGCAACATTATGCCTAACAATTCGGATGGCACGTTGGATATCCTGAAATGCCCCATCGAGGTTGCCCGGTACCCGGTATTTGAGAACGATGCCGGTGATCCCGATGGAATTAAGCCATGTCGCAATTTCAGTTCCTTCCTTGTTGTAGGCCAAAATATTATAAGCTCCTCCAGGGCAGACAATCACTGCGGGAGTCGGTTTACTCGAGTTTGCAACCTTATAAACGGCAATCGATGGTTCATTAATATCTGTGATACGAATCACATTATCGCCCCTCGATGGCAACTCCTTTTCCGGCCCCTTTAAGCCACGCCCGGGCATTTGGTCCTTGGGCCACAAATTAACGATTGTAGGTGTACTTGATGTCGTGGGTTTCTCGGCCCAGACCAACGCACCCGAGGCAACGCTTAACACGAAAGAAACAAAATAAAGCATACATCTATTTCCCATTGAGCTTCTCCTGCTCCAGTGATTTCTTAATTGCATCGTTGAAGTTCTTTTTAAAATCTTCCGGACTCAGCGCATTATTTGTTGTTGCTGTATTCTTATATTCCCCGCCCACCCATCGCAGATTGCGAATCTCGCGGGGCCCCTGCCATGCCTTGCCATCAACTTTTATCTTCTTGCCATCTTTCAAAGTAGTTCCACTTGGGCTAATGCTGAACTCAGTGACCGATTGCCAGTTGGTAAGTGGCCCTGCTTTTTCATTGATGGAAACAAGATCCTTCAAGCTGACAGATAATTGCTGCCATTCTGGTGAACCTTTCAATTCTTTAACCGCAATATAATCAACTGCGGGCTTACCCGGATTGATCGCACCCCAAGCATTGCAGTTGAAGGTTAGCACAAGCTTGTTATCGGTTAGAGACTTGATTTCAAGTTGAAGAGTTGCGCCATCAGGGCCACGCCATTTGGGATCTTTAAGCTTGCGGGTGGTTGCAGTCCACAAAGGAGGATGGCCCCAGTTCAGCAAATACCAATCATGCCAACCACGGGTTCCATCATCAATCAACCGGTCTGGTTTATCAGTAGCCTTTATGCCAGCCATCTGCAATTGTGTGGGGGCTACCGAAAGCATTCTAGAACTGATGGCAAAGGTGGCTGAGTTATTATGGCCTGCAGTTTGGGCCACCGCCATATATTGCGCAGGGGTTTCGTATACAACATTGGCAAAGGCAAAAATAGGCTCTTGCAGATTCATCACCGGGCAAGTAGCTTTCCATTGCTTACCAACCTTTAAGGCCTTTGCATCACTCCAGAAACGCGTCAATGCATGGGAATCAGACGAATAGTAAATGTCCACGCGCTGCACTGGTTTCGATTCATCAGGCGTGACGGTAATCATAGGAATACCATCGGTTGTCTTGAGTTCCAGCGCCATCTTCGGTGTTTGTGGCATCTTGAACATTGCACCTTTCAAGTGCTCTTCAAACCACAGGTATTCGGTAAGGATGTGTTCATCAGAATGACGGTGATTGAAGTGGGGCGAGATGCTGAAACGAACCCGATCATCGGGAAGGTTACGCCAATTCCAAGCCATGTTATCAATATGGGCATGAAAGTCGTTTGTGGGTGACAACCATAATGTAGGGCAGGTAATAAGCGGAATGTAAGCATTGTCGGAGACACAAGCCAGCTCCAAAGCGGTACGCTTTTCTCTTCTACCACCTGGCAAATCTGTCTGGCTTTCCAAAAGATCTCCAGAACCTCCGCATGAAGGCACTGCAGCCTTTACCCGCTTGTCGATGCCTGCAAGGTTGGTGGTAAGTTTACCTCCCATGGAATGGCCGAAAGCTCCGATCCGGGTTGGATCCACTTCGGGTTGCTGTTCAAGAAACGTGATGGCGCGCCTTGCTGCTATAAGCACTAAAAACCAATTGCTGTTTCTAGGCGATTCAACCGCATCAAAAGTGTATTCATCCGGAGCAAGTGAGCCTGCAAAATGATTGGCTTTATTACGTTGAGGCGGATGGGTTGCATCAAGCTTACCCCAATCGGTTTGCAAACCCTCATAAACCATTTGCGAGCGACCGAAGTTTAATTTGTTTCCACCCCAATTGATCGAAATCCCTGCGTAGCCCCGCTTAGCATAAGCAAACACACTATCGAGCGAAGCTGATTGCCCACCACCATGAATTTGCACCAAGCCAGGAAGATTTTTCCCACCCTTGGGGAAGGCGTAGAAGGCAGACATGATTGAAGCCGTGCCTTTGAATGTTCCAACTTTGTAACGCACCACGCGACAGATTACGCCATCGCTTTCCCACTCTTTCTTGATTTCTATTTCCAATGGTTCTTTTTTAGGTTCGTAGCCTGCCCAAAGTTCAGTAAGGTTATGAGGCACCTTGCCATCCTTGAGCAAAGGCAATGAATCTTCTGCATGAATGTTCGCAACCCAAAACATTAGTAATAAAGCAACAGCAAGCTTATGTTTCACGGAGGTATTATCCTTTGTTGAATCTGGAGGCAATCATGATTCTAATATTTGCAAATTGCAAAGTTAGATGTTGAATATTGACAATCCTGCAATTAATAGCAATGAAAATTGAATAATGCAGAACAAAACCTTCTCCAGAATCAATAATGATTTGACTCAACCTGATTTATCAAGTTTAAAAATATACCCAAGTAAGCAGTACTTTAAGCAAGGATGACTACTGATTGGGTAGGCAAAATGAAGCTTATTGGTTTTGAATAATTTATTCGTTGAACTTAAAGCAGTCACGACACTTGACATATGCTTTTTCAACAATGGGTAGTAGCTCTTTAGCTTTAGCAAGATCGTCTGCCAAAAGAGCATCCCGTAGATCCTCGAGGCGTTCGCGTAAATCCTCGGTAATTTTACCTGCCTCAGGATCCATCGATCCGGTTCTTATGAATACACCGACTTGCAATTTGCGGGTCAATAAATCCCATTGCTGTATTCTGCGGATGGCCTCCTCTTTTTTCCCTGTTCGAACAGCGACAGAAGCCTCGGTTCGGACCCGGATAATTTCTGCAAAAGCCTGTTTTGGATCTGGGTAATAAATGTATAAAGCAACCAAACTGAAAACAACAAGTCCCAACAAGGCAACTACGCCCAGCACGGGACCTGGCACGCCACGATTCCATACGCCGACCGGTGCTTCAGAAACAGGTGGGAGCGTGGTAAGCCATTTATCAACCTTCCCTGTGCGGTCGAAACAGGACAAACTGGTTCCAAGAATAAATAGCAGCAGTAATCCGCCAAGGGCAACCGGTTCCAGGACTTCAACTTTTTGCATGAGTTTACCAAGCACCACATCCCATTTTGTATTCGAACCAGATGGGAATGGGCTTGTCCAATCATCAAATGCATGCGTATGGACGGCCTCCTCTTTGGCGAAGTATAAAGGTTGCTCCATAACATATGCCACGCCAAGCACCAGCACACTGATAATCAACAACCACGCCAATGCACGCCTCCAACCAAATTCAACCATCACCCATGAAATCAAGCCCAGATTGAAACCCACACCCAGTTCAAACAGTATAAATGCAGCCCCCGTAGAATTGCCATGCTCGAAAATCAAGCCAATGCGCATCATGCCAGGAAGCACCCCGGAATATGCAGGCAGGCCTATTAACGCCATCAATGCAGGCGACTTCCAATCATCATGGCGCATAGTCATGCTTAGCGCACCATGAGGAATTAGCCCGGCAAAGAAGCCGGTGAAGAGAATACCGATGAGGATGTAGCCCATGCTAGGACTGACAGTTTCTTTTGCTGCGGATACGACAACAGAAATCAATCTTTTAAGACCTGGAGGAGGCATTGGTTCGTCGGAAGGCAACAGGGAATCCGAAGGTTTTTCGAATACACGCTTCCATAATTCCCCTCCTGAAATAGCGAGGAGCATCGTAGCAATGACAAAGCAGATGATGACTATCGGTTCTGAAAGAGTGAGTCCGTATAAGAAAGAAAGCGGATTAAGTTGTGGAGCTGCCAAGACAAAGGCCAGGATAGTGGCAGTTGGAACGCCCGCCCTACGCATTTCCCGTGCGACAGGGATAACACCGAGCGAACAGACTGGTAGCAGAGACCCAATGACCCAAGCCCTAAACAACCCCTTGAGCCCTTCACCGCCAAATAAATTTCGCGTGGATTCAGGGCCTAACATGCGTCGCATAACGGCTGCAACAAAGAATCCCACAAATAAAGTTGAAGATGCTTCGACCGCAGTCTGACCGATTCGAAGCAGCACGCTCCATAAAATATCCATCGTCAAACTCCTCATAAAGAATCTGTGGTTTAAACTGGCACAGGCACTGTTTCGAGCAACTGGTTTATAATATTTGATGCTGCATCTGGTGTAAGACCAAGCCGGACGGAGAGTACGGGAATTGCAACATCTTGAATATCATCGGGCGTAACAAATGGGCGATCTTTGAGGAAAGCCCACGCCTGGGCAACTCGCTGCCAGATCAACAAACCCCGGGGGCTTAAGCCTAGTGTTACCTTTGGGTGAACCCGTGTCGCCCTTCCCAAATCAACCAGATACTCCTGCACATTTGGCTGTACAAAAACTTTAGAGACTCGTTCTTGCAAACCTGCTAGCTGACCTTTCATCAACACACTTTTCTGACTCGGAGGATCATCAACATGGCCAATGGCTGCAGCAAGCAAACCGAGCTCATCGCTTTTTTCGGGATAACCCACTGCCAGTTTCATTGCAAACCTATCGAGCTGCGCCTCGGGCAAAGGATAAGTTCCGTGGTGTTCGACGGGATTTTGGGTGGCGATCACAAAGAACATTGGTGTTAGTGTGTGCTTGATGTTATCCACCGTCACCTGACGCTCTGCCATCGCCTCTAACAAAGCACTTTGGGTGCGAGGAGTGGTACGATTTATTTCGTCAGCGAGCAGAACATCGCTGAAGACCGGGCCGGATAGGAACTCAAATTCGCGGGTCTTTTGGTTAAAGACGCTGAAGCCCGTGATATCTCCTGGAAGTAAATCAGGTGTACACTGGACTCGAGAAAAATTTCCACCCACAGCAAAAGCAATAGCCTTGGCAAGCGTCGTCTTACCTAAGCCAGGCAAATCCTCGAGCAGAAGATGACCACGCGCAAGAAGGCAGGCTATAACTTTTTCTACCACATCCGCTTTTCCCCGCAACGCACGGTTCAATGCAACTCGAATCCCTTCAAGGAGAGCACCCTGCGAGGCAAGATTTGTTTGAACATCATCTATTAATATGGACATGTCAGGATTTATCTCCAATTGAAAAACCAGGAGGTGCATCACGCCAACGCTTCAGCGTCCAACTCCCCAGCACTCGATGGCAAACATTTAGAACTTCGGATTGGGACCATGGTGGCGGGGTCTCTTGCGCATAAGCTGCCCATTGGGCCATAAGGGTAATTTGGTGGATGTCGGCATCAGGCCCGGACGACTTTAACAAGGATTCGCGTAACCAGCTAATAATGGTCTGTCGGCACTTTCGCGCCTTACCAGATAACCTTCCCCTGCGTTCGAGAACTGCTACAGCGCCCCGCACTTGTTCACGCCATGTCTTTCCAGGAAACCATGTCCATATCAAGAAGGCCAGCGAATCGAACAAATCGCGACGTTTTATCCAGCCTGCAAATAGTAAGCAGGATAGCAGCGTAACTTTTATTACGTGCGAGTATAACCAGGCGATAAGGAAGACAAAGGCATCAAGGATGCGTTCGAATAATGGAAGGGTAGGCCCTAGCACAACATAACCAGGGGTAGGTTCAATCACCATCCAATGCCCATCTAAAAGTAACACCTCGGGCCAAAAGTGCAAGTCAGTCGCCTTCACCGGGGTGTGTGCTGTCTCTGGATCATAAGCATCAGGGGATGCATAATAACCCATGCAAATACGGGTTGGGTAATCAAGGGCCCGCAACATCAGCGCAAATGCACTAGCGAACAGATAATCTGGCCCGCGCTTTGATTCAGTCAAAAACCACATCACGGGTGCGGGGTGTTCGGGTGGCGCGGTGGCATTCAAATCCAGTTTGTACTCGTTTAAAAGTTTCCTTTTGATTGCATCAATCTGAAGCCAGCCCCTTGGATGCTCTCCTGCCCATTCCCTTGCAAGTTTCTGGATCTCGGGATGAATGATTAATGGTATATCTCCAAGCTTGGGTGACGAACCATTAGTTGCACCCACTGTTCCAAAAGCAGATTTTGGTAACCGCAAAGGGTCGACCGTTCGACAATCAGTTGTTACGATAACTCCGGGAGGTGTACGCTTTCTTCCAGCTAGGGCGAGAACACCTTCATAATCCCACTCGTAGTAATCCGATTTATCCACTTTGTTAATGCGAAAGTGCGTCAACAACGATGGAGTTGGAACAAGATTCGACTTTAATTCTGCAACCTTTAACTGATGACGTTCATCTGCCAAATACCAATCATTGGGTTTGAAGAAGCCTAGTTTCATCCAGTCGCCCCCTTGGGCTTCGATCAACTTGCTGCTGGGTTTACGTGCCTCGAGCCATCGTTTTTCAACAGGTTCATAAATTTCATAAGCGACCAGGCGAATATGCAAGGGAGTGCGGCCCTGCACTTCAAACACTCCACGAGCACCCTGACTCTTGGGCTTCGGATTACCTTTGGGCCCCTTGCGCCCGGTGTCAAAGTCACGACTTGGGCGCTTGTTGTCTGGAAGTTTACCGTGAAACTGAATCACATCCAACTTGCCTGCCGCAACCATCCGCTCCATGTCCTTATTCGGCTTGTGAGGAGGGCCGTATAAATCATTGACTGCATCTATAAGAGAGTTTTTATTATCTTCAATCATTTTATCAGTCTCGACCATGCCTGCAGCCTTGGCATTGTCTCCCGCAGTTTCTTCGGGTCCATCCCCCACCCCATATCGGGCAAACATATCCGTTGCCCCTGTTCCCCCCGATGTTGGCATCCATTCGCCCAGAGCATACGATGCACGCCGGGGGCCAACCAACACCAACGCCAACGCCAGTCCCAAAAAGAAAACAAGAAATGAAAGCCCAAGCCAAGGTGTCCGCTCACCGGTATCATCCAATTCGACAGTAACAGCCTTCTCAGGGGCGACAAAGACCGAACGCAAGCCAGACCAATAAGAAATCATCAGCCATATGCTACCTGTTGCAGTGTACAAACCAAGGACCACAATCACTGCGGGATGATTGGTCATCGAGGCAGAGAAAAGAATAAGAAATAAGCTGGTCACGCAAGCAAGTCGGAGGCACAAAAGCCAACCGGCGCAAATAGCCAACCCCAGCCCGACATTCCGTAAGCTGCAAACCATCTGGATTTCAAGCGGGTAACCATCCCCAGTCCAGTTCCTACGCAGCGGTTCTACACCAAAGGGTGCCAAAGCCAACCCAAGTAACAAAAGGAATAACCATAAGGGAGGCTTGGATCGAGGGTCGGTGGGGATTGGAACAAACTGGGCGACTACCGCTGCCACACCAATCCAGATTGCTGCAAAGCAGATACTTTGCCCAACCGCACGCCCATCGCCTGCAGCAACATCAACTCCAACCGATGCCAAAGCAATAAGAGCAAAAGTACAACGGCGTACCAGACTGGATATTTCAGGAACCATGTCTTGCCTCCCGCCAGCCACCTTTGAGTTGAACAGGTACAGATTTGGGTGAATCAATAAACAACCATGGAGCAATGTGAGAGTTGTCGCAGGGATCGAGATCAGCAGTCTCAGAGAATGCGTCGGCTTTAAGTACAACCCAACGCTGATCTTCGACCTCGCACGCACCACAACCTCCATGGGCATGGGTTCGGTCGGTGGTAACGATTACCTGTAGTCCATCACGAAAGCCCCTGCACTTCGGGCAAGCCAAAACATCGACTAAAGGCTTATCGCAATCTTCGGGTAACGATGCCAAGGCATCAAGAATTTTGTAGAGTTGCGCTTGACCAGATGCCGGCGGGATATCCTTCCCACCATAAGCCAGACCAATCTGGGCCCCATTTTCAAGCCACCCCATGGCAAAACTTGCAACAATACGAATCGCCCACTCCAGCGAGGAATCTGCTCCATTACCAGCGTGACTGCGTGGGTCAACATCAAGAACAATCTGAATAACAGGACGGGAATTCGACTGAAGTTCACAAACGATTAGACGGTCATACTTCGCCGACTGGGCCCAATGAATTCTGCGGGGAGAATCGCCACGCCGGTATGGCCTTACACCCAGCACATCGCCGTTTGTTCCTACTTTGCTTCGAGACACATTTCCTTCAACCTGATGGTCGCCACTTACTTGTGGGATGGGGCCTACCGGGTAGACAAGAGGCCAGACAATCAAGGGAGTTTCGAAAGCAAGGGTCTTGGAATTATCCCACAAACCGAAGGGGAAACCCGTGGTCAGTTTGAGAGTTGTAACAGGAAAAATACCGCGACAAAGCGGTTTAAAATTCCAACGACAAAGTGCGGTTCTGCGTCTGGGAGTGACAGCGATTCCAGCAACGACCTCGGTTGTATTGCGCCCGAACCCCCCTCGCACCGCCAATCCCCACGCCGGCCATGGGAGTCGATTTCGCAGGGTAAGCCGAACCTCGACAAAATCCCCTTCATAGGCGCGCAAACGATCAAATGAAATAGATCCGACCAACCCACGCAAAGAAAGCCAGGGCCAGATTACGCCTAAAGCAACCACTGCAAGCACGCCACCACTAAGCACGAAACCCTGCGAGTGAATAAATAATCCACACAAAAAAGAGGTGAAGGCTGCAATGGTAAGCACGCCTAGCGGGTGATAGACAAACCATCGAACTTTTGCACTAAACTTAGGAGCAAAATCGTACTCTACCAGCGCCCGAAAGCAGGCTCGCAGACGCAAAATTATTGATGGGTTGGTCATTGCCTTAACCGATCATATAGAGTAAACCGCCACTTCACCCACATCTGAACCAACTGCAATAAGTGAATCATCCTGCGACCAGACAATTTGCGTAACGCCACCGCTTAGGTTCGCCTTTCCTTGTATGCGCACCCCTTCAACAGGGCGCCACAGCAAAACCTTTCCATCGCCTGCACCAGATACCAGAATGTTGCCATTACGCTGGTAGGCAAGCACATTTACATTGGCAGACTCATCGTGCCCGGTGAGTTGCAAAGGCGTAGTCCCTTCAGGGCCCTTCCCAGAACAATCCCAAACAGTAACTTGCGAGCCACCACCCGTGGCCAAAAAACGACTATCCCGATCCCATGCCAGTTCACGCACTTTCATCGGGTAGCCAAACATTTGCAAATCTTGGCCAGTGGCACCAATCCAGAAATGCACCGTCGAATCCTGATCTCCGGTGGCAAGGTATTTGCCATCGGGCGACCAAGCCAAGCGAAGCACCGACCCCTTCCAATTAAATTCACGCACAGGTTCATTCTTTTTGGGAGACCAGACGCGTATGCCGCCATAAGCCGAGGATGTCAGCTCTAAACGGCCCGGGCCCCAGACAATATCAGTGATGGTGCTGCCTTGGTCAGGAAAGTCACGGACCAGAATGCCCTTTTGGTCCCAGAGCCTTACCTTCTTACCAGATGCGGACGCAAGATAAGAACCACACGGGCTGACCGCAAGTCGCTCGACCCACTTAGCGCCAGCGTCGAGCGCCAACTTTTCTCCTCCGCTTGCGACATCCCAAAACCGCACTAAACCATCCTGGCCGGCACTCGCCAGAGTGGAGTTTTCCATCCATGCGATCGAGGTGGTGCCAAAGCCATGGCCTGAAAGAATATGCAGAAGTTTACCCGAAACAGCATCGATAATTGCAACCGGACCACTCACAGAGGCTGCAGCAATACGAAAGCCGTCAGGCGACCACATAAGGGCGATGATGTGATCTGATAACATACCCTCCCACTTCTTTTTCAAACGAGGCTTGCGGGTTATGCCAAACATGATCGGAAGCCCTCCGTCAGTGCAACCCGGTTTAGATTACGACCAATAAAGATAAGCTTATTTGTGCGAACAGTCTTACCCCATGGACGATCAGGCTGACCGTCAAACAGCATGTGAACACCCTGAAAAACAAAGCGGTTGGCATCGCCTTTAATCGCTAAAACACCCTTCATACGAAAGATATCCTGCCCCTGGGTTTGAAGCAATTCGCCTAGCCATTTATTGAGTTTGATATGATCCAGATCGCCTGAAATAGTTATCCCAACCGAGGAAACTGCATCATCGTGTTCATGATCTGGTTTGTAGGCGTGCGATTCTTTCGCATCAAGTATTCCAGATTGACCGCACAACACGGCATTAAATTCATCTGGATGATGCTCGGTGAAAAGTGCATAGTCACCCTTAAGGGCTATGTGCACCGAAATGCGAACTTCCCCTCCGGGCAGTGATGCCTCAAGCAATTTCTTAGCAGGCTTAATCGTACCCTTAATCTCAACCGCTTCACGCTCGCTGAAACACCATACTGCATTATCTACAGCAGAGGCCAGTCCACCTGGTGCTGGTAGCAGGGCAAGTTTAATGGCAGGGTCTGGGCCCTCCTGCATCACCAAAGTGTATTCGCCCGCATCAAGGGTAAAAACACCACCCCATTCGAATGGGTATTCAGGCTCAAGAAACTGAGGGTCAGTTACCATCGCACGGTCGAGATCGAAACCCCCCACATTCAAAATGCGATCCATCTCGATCACGCTATTGCGGGTTCGGTACACCTTCGCAGCAGCATTCATCGCCTTGATGCGAGCTTCCAGAGAATTGAGTTCTTCGGGAGTAACAAGATCGATCTTATTAAGCATGATGACATCTGCAAATGCTATCTGCTCTTGTACCTCGTTCGTATCCCAATGCTGCTGAACATGCTTGACATCGACTAGCGTAACCAACCCGTCCAACTTTGTATTCTGCTTGATCTCGTCATCGACGAAAAAAGTTTGTGCCACTGGACCGGGATCAGCCATGCCTGTCGTCTCGACAAGAATGTAATCAAAACGATCGCGACGCTTCATGAGATTGCCTAGGATCCGAATCAGATCCCCGCGAACAGTGCAGCAAATACACCCATTGTTCATCTCGAAAATTTCTTCTTCCGCATTGATCACAAGATCTTGATCGATGCCCACCTCACCAAACTCATTCTCAATAACAGCAATTCTTTTGCCATGGTTAGCGGTAAGAATATGGTTCAAAAGTGTCGTTTTGCCTGAGCCAAGAAACCCAGTAAGTACCGTAACCGGAACCCTGCTATCGGTATTCGTTTTCATGATGATAATTCCTTAAAGTATGGCTAAAATGGACGCATTTCGTTCTAACAATGTTATACTATGTGAGTCATACAAAATTATACCAGAAGCTTTAAGTACGGCAAGGCTATGAAAAATAGTGCAGCTTGATTGGTGTTTGAGTTTCGAACATCATGCCTCTTATAGAGCCAAATAAAAGCCATAATTAAGATTTGCGCAGGTAAAACAGTAAATCGTTCCCATGCAATATTTAACCTTTCAATATTGAAAGGAATTAACGACTGGGCAAAAGTTGGTGCCTATAAACCCTAATCGAAGCATCAGCAGTATAAATTTCTGCAAGCACATCTTTTTGTGCCATGTTCCCCCATACACAGCGCACCGATCCGGAACGGAGAGATCGGTTATCCCAACCCCTTGAGGTAGATGACGAAATCTGATCGATGATGCCTTGAAACCAGCGGATAGTAGATTCATCCAATTGCTCGATATGGATGCAACCATCTTTGGTTACGATGATTCGTCCGTAAGAGGTGATCCCTCTTCTAAACACCTCCACTTCTGCAATATACCCAACCAAGAAAGAACTTTTGTTTAAGGTCACACTTTGATGCTGTGGGAGATACTCTGATGTTTCACTTATACAGTCGCTTCCTAAAATTAATAAACAACCGACTGTACAAAGTAAATTAGCCATTATTCTTGCTCCTTAATAGATTCCCGTACCACCTTTTCAAGGTCATCCCTTAAAACCTCTGCAAGTGGCTTAAAAACTTTGAACTTGCGCTGGCAACCTGGTTCAAGAATACCCACAACAGTTTCGACATCGGGGCAACCCTCCTCGGTGCAGCTCAACTCCATCACCGTCACCGCAACATCGCTGCCCAAGCCAAGCAAATCTATTGCCCACTGTTTGATACGCAAAACAGCATCAGGGTCGCGGGCAGGCTTTTGGCTGAATAAGTTAATCATCTATTCCCCCGCTGGTTGGTTCTGAGTCTGTCTCGAGATCTGGCATAATCCACTTAGGAAGGGGGTCAGGGAATGTGGCCCACTTCTCGGGACCACCCTTCATCTCTTCATCCGTCAACAGGCATGCGTTAAGAGCGGTGCGAATCTTGGATTCATCCATCTTGCGTCCGATGAAAACCAATTCTTGACGCCTATCACCATATTCACCATCAAATTGGTTTTTAATCGAGGCAAGAGTCTCAGGGTCATCAGGCCACTCGCTGGGGGGAACCGTATCCCACCAAAAGGCATGGGGTGATAGTTCAGCAATTTGCCCTGCCTGAGACCAAAGTCCAACCAAGTTGGAGCGGGTGGCAATCCAGCAAAATCCCTTGGAACGCAGCAACCCCTTGGGCAGACTCTTTTTGTTGACAAATGAAAAAAAGCGCTTGGGATGCAGGGGCCTGCGGGCATTAAAGACAAAAGATGTAATGCCATACTCTGCGGTTTCAGGCTGTTCCTCGCCCCGCAAGGTTGCCATCCATCCCGGCGCATCAGACGCCCGATCAAAATCGAACCGTTTGGTGTCCAATACCTCCGCAAGTGGCACCATACCCCGCTTGGCTCGAATAATCTTTGCTGAAGAATTTAGCGATCTCAATATACCTTCAAGTTTATTGAGTTTATTAAAAGTCAAAAGATCCGTCTTGTTTATGATAATCACATCTGCAAATTCAACCTGATCGACAAGAAGCCCAACGACTTCACGGTCATCCTCATCATTAAGGGCGAGATTACGGTCGGCAAGATTATCAAGGGATTGATAATCATTCAAGAAGTTGAAAGCATCAACCACGGTAACCATCGTGTCGAGGCGTGCCACGTTGGAAAGCGTTTGACCGGACTCATCTTCAAAAGTGAAAGTTTCGGCAACAGGAATTGGCTCGCTAACGCCCGTCGATTCGATTAGCAAATAATCAAATCGGCCCTCTTCTGCAAGTCGGGCAACTTCCTTAAGCAAATCCTCACGCAGAGTGCAACAAATGCACCCATTGGACATTTCAACCAACTTCTCATCGGTACGCGATAAAGCCGCGCCACCTGCCTTGACCAACGCACCATCGATATTAATTTCCGACATATCATTGACAATCACCGCAACCTTCAATCCCTCGCGATTACCGAGAACATGGTTGAGTAATGTCGTTTTTCCTGCGCCCAGAAAACCGGAAAGAACTGTTACGGGAAGTTTATTTATCATTATCTTCAACCTTTGTGTAAAAGAGCCTTAGAAATCCAAAACAACACACAAGCGCTTAGAGCCATTGGGGATATTGGGCGAACGATGATGAACTGAATCAGCATGGTTTGGATGCTTGTGCCCTTTGAGAAAAACGAGCGAGAAAGGTGGAGCAGAGCAAACTGCCTCCGGAGCATCGGTATGAACATATTCTGTAGCAGGGCCAAAGTAATTTGCAACCAAACGCACCCTCACATTGTCGCAATGAAACTTTGGGCAGGTCGCCTTGTGGACTACCTCAACCCTCAGAAAAGCTTCTGCAATTTCAAATTGAGCCAGAAAGGTATCGGCCAGCAAGGCAATGTCTGATGCAAACTGGGGGCAGTTGATGTTCAAGGCTGTAAGCGACTCTCTTGCAAGGGCAAGGGAAGACGCACCTGTTATTTTGGAACGAAAATCGCGCACGAGCGCCGATGCAACCGCTTCTTCAATCCAAGGCACGGGCAACCGTTTCAAAATCAGGATATCCTCTTTCCCGCTATCAAAGGAGGCAACCTCCTCTATATCCCATGCCGTCATTTTTATCGTCTCGGAAAGCCCAATCGTTTTCATAACAAAACCTCCTTCATTTGAAACCTATCAAACCGCAGTGGTGTCAATACCTCCGGAAGTGGAATCACCCTACCCTCAGCATGACAGCTTCGGGCCCAAGTTACGATCGACTCATAAACTTCCTCTCCAGCCATGCCACCAAGCCAAACATTTTCTTCAGGTGTAATGACAAGTGCGACATTGGTAAGATCACAAGGCCCTAGGCACCCGGAAATCGTTAATTGAACCGTGCGATTAAGCTTCTCAACCTTCCATATCTCTTTAAGCTGTTCTGCAGGAAGTTCTGGCTTGCCACGATCCGTGTGACCACAACAACAACCTTGGCAGAACACAACCTGGGCCAGCGCCATCCGCTTCGTAATTAATTGCATTGGGAAACCTCCTCAGGAAGTACTGCATCATTTAGTTCATCAACTTGAACCGAATCAGAGGCTGCGGGACGAAACTTTCTAAAAGCAGAAGTGACAGCAAAAACAACTATAAAAGCAACAGTGCAGGAAAGGACAATTGCTGCACCAGGAGAGGTTTCAACAGCATAAGAAAATAAAAGCCCTGTAACCGAGCATATGGAAGCGAGGACTGCACCGAACAGCATGCGCCAAGGCATGCGATCGGACAAGAAAGCAGCAGTTGCTGCGGGGGTGATGAGCAGGGCGTTGGTGAGTATTACGCCAACAGTTTGAATACCAGTAACGACTGCAAGTGCTAAAAGTCCGAGAAGGAGAAACCGCATCAAATCTGCGTGCAGCCCGATAACTTCGCCATGAGTGGGATCGAAAGCGGTAAGCTCCAACTCTTTGTGAAAAAGCACCAGCACGATAAATACAACAAGAGCTACACCGCTGATAAACCACAAATCGCTGGTAGTCACACCCAAAACATTCCCAAAAAGCATATGGGTAAGGTCACGATAAGACCGGGTTCTACTCATAAGCAGCACGCCAAGCGCAAACATGCCGGTAAACACCACAGCAATTGCTGTATCCTCCTTTATCGTTTGCCTTCGTGAAGCCCAACCAATAAGCAAGGCAGTCACCAAAGCTGCAGCAAGCCCACCTAAAGATAGGCTCAGTCCAAAGAGATGGGCAACCACCAACCCCGGTAGCGTGGTGTGTGCCAGTGCATCCCCGATGAACGCCATCCGCCTCTGAACCACATGCACTCCAAGCATGGCAAAGGTAATGCCGACAAGCAAAGCAGCGACTAGTGCATGCTGCATGAAGGCGTAGCGAAAAGGCTCGATCAACCAGTCCATACCTGCTCCTTTTCCAGATTGAGAAAACAGGGGGAGGTATCAGGTTGTGAAATTAATTTCCCAGCCTTAAGGTAAACCGCCATATCAAAAGCACCAGTCAATCGACTAAGATCATGAGTTGCAACAATAAGGGTCTTACCCTGCTGTCTAAGATTGCGCATGGCATCATAGATGGTGTCTTGTGTGGAGGCGTCTACAGCATTGAAAGGTTCATCCAACAACAATAGGTCGGCCTCTTGTGCCAGAGCGCGAGCGAGTAATGCCCGCTGCTGCTGGCCACCCGACAAATTACCGATCTTCTGCGTTGCGAGCCCCGAAAGGCCAAGGCGCCGAATGGAAGCTGATGCGATATCTTTGTCACGGGTGGAGGGCAGTCGCAACCAACCAAGGTGAACATAACGCCCGGTAAGCACAAGGCGTTCGACAGAGATGGGGAAGGCCCAATCAATCTCACCCCGTTGAGGCAGGTAGGCTACACGATGATGGCAAGCCCCGACGCAATTTCCGTAAACACGGATAGATCCGGAAACCACAGGAAGCAACCCCGCCACCGCCTTGAGGAGTGTACTTTTACCCGAACCATTCGGGCCAACAAGCGCCGTGCAAGTGCCAGATCGAATCTCTAGGTTCACACCTCTTAGCGCCGGGGTCAGCGCACCGGGATAACCAACGACTATATCTTCGGTAAGAAGAGAAGGCGCGCCTTTTACCGGATCGGCATGACGACCGCTTGAATAAGGAAACCTAGGTTCACTCATTGTTTTAGCGCATCCACAATAGTAGTAACATTGCTACGGATCATATTTTCATAGGTATCGCCTGGGGTGCCCGGTTTGCCTAGGGCATCAGTAAAAAGGGGAGGTGCCAGCTTCACGCCCGCCTCACGCGCCAATCGCTCCATAACTTTTGGGTTCTGAGTATTCTCAGCGAAAATGGCCGGCACCTTCGCAGCTTTGATGGAATCAACCAGCTTGGCAAAAGTAACTGGGGAAGGATCCGATGCCTCAGTAGAAAAAGACGATAACAAAGTACCTAAGACTTGAAATCCATAGCGATTTGCAAAATAGCCAAAGGTGTCGTGACTAGTAACCAGCTTTCTTCGGTCTTTGGGCAATATTTCAACCTGCGCCAAAACCCAGAGATCGAGCGCCTCAAGCCGTTTTAGATACTTTGTTGAGTTGGTCTTATACTTTTCTGAGTTGACTGGATCAACCTCTGCGAGTTTGTCGCGGATGATACCCACCATATGAATTGAATTTTCGACTTCATGCCAAACGTGCGGATCATCTTCATGTTCATGTTTTTCGCCTACTTTATCATTATGATTGCACTCGCCCTCAAGAATCGCTAAACCCTGTGTGACGACAACCCGCCTGGCCTTGGAATTTGATGCAGCATGTAATTTATCGAGCCAAGGCTCGAATCCGATACCGTTTTCAAAAACCAAATCAGCATCCGCAAGACCAATGCCATCCTTCGGAGTAGGTTCAAAGGTGTGAGCATCTCCATCTGGGCCAACAAGAACAACAATCTCGGCACAATCTGCAGCAACATTTTTGACCAGATCGCCAAGCACACTGTAGGTGACAACAACACGGAGTTTTCCTGGTCGTCGCGCCTGATTCGAACACCCCGCCATAAGTACCAACACTAACACCAGGGTGACCAAACTCAATCTTCGCATAATTCGACCCCTTAAATAATGGCCCCAAGTGATTTGAATAATGCTTTCTCAAGATCGCAAAAAATAAGGACCACGCAGCATTGCCTATCAAAATATCGAGAAAAGCAGCACCCAAAAAAGGACTTACAAAGTTATACCTTATAAGTATAACTTAATATTACTTTTACAAATGGCGAAGTCAAGGGGTACGACATATATCGCAAGAATTAATTCTTTTTATTTCTTAAGCTCATTGCTAAATGGAGAAGTTAAGAAGTAGCGGGCGCAAAAGTTCAACATGGTTTTGGAACATCTTTATGAACATTCACAACCTTGAACACTAGTAATAAGACAAAAATAAAGTTTAGATTTATCTACCATTCTGAACAAAGGTTAAGACAGGCCCTTCCTCTGCATACTTAATCACATGGGTACCATTTTTTGTGGGATAGACTACCGCGGATTTAAGATCAAAATCATTGGGCTTTATAAGCCTACACATTTGCTCGCTTTTGGGGGAAAGATACTTCCCAGCATAATGCATCAACAAGGCGGTTCGATCTCCTATTGAATGCCCCGAATTCTTAATCAACTTACCATCAACATCTTCTTTTCTTATGAAGTGCGGGATAACATCTAGGCCAGCTTTTTTCATGGCTTCAACCACCCTACGCTTATCTGATGCCAAGCAGGCCGTATCATCTTCGCCATGAATAATAACAACCTTGCATCGATTCGCATTCTTGGCTTGAAGCGCAAGATGAGATTCGTTACCGAGGTCTCTGATTTCCTGCATATCTGGCGAAAGATAAGACCTGCTTTTAGGATCACGGCTATAGCGGGCATTTAAAAAACTTCCACCTTGAAGATTGAAGGCAACATCATCAGAAAGACTTGCCATGCCTGATAGATCGACAACGGCAGCAAAAGTGTTGGGAGCGAATTTGTTCGCCATTAAGGTAACATTTCCACCACCCGAACCACCGGTACAGTAAATGCGAGTAGGATCAAAAGGATGATTAGATGCTTTGAGACCAAGGTAAACATAGTGAAGGGCGCGTAGTGCATCCATGGCCTGAATATAGCCATGGTCATACGGTTCTGGGTCGCCATCTTGGTCGCCACTTTGATAGTAAGTTACGCCAATGACAAGCAAGTCAAAGTTCTCTGCAAGGTGATTTGGGTTCGGCGTATTATCCCAAATGGTACCGCCCCAGTTATGCAAGCTGAGCATGATGCCCGTCTTCTCGGTAACCGTGGATAACCGATTGCGTGAATAAACGAGATGCACGGGAAGCTTACGCACTGGCTTATCTGCACTATCGCGCACTTCAATTTCAACCTTCCCACTCATCTCGGGAAGCTTAGGATTCCCGGTTTTAATTAAAGAAGATTTATCACCTTCGCCAGCGACAAGGGCACGGGAGTGCAAAGAAAAAACAATCAGACAAATAATTGTAAGCGATGAAAACAATCTGGAAGTAATCATGATTCCGTCTCAATCAAAGAAAGATATGTCTAATTTACTTTTCATTTAACCAATTAAGGTTGAAGCGAGCGAGGGATATTACATCCTTCCCTTCATAAAGACAGAGGATGGTGCCATCTGAAAGTACTGCGAGGTCGCTGTAAGCGCTGGGGCCTGCTTCCAACGTTTTACTGATAGGCCATGTTTTACCATCATCACGACTCAGCTTGATCGAAAGATTTTCCCGCTTGCCTCTGCCCGCAGGAATCTCTTTCTTGGCAGCATCAAGTCCCAAAGTATGGGGGGCGGAATAAATCAAAGTACCTAAGCTCGAAGGGTGGGAAACAATACTTGCCATGCAAATGGGTTCCCAGAGTTGCTGATGAAAGTAAGGCTTGGTCCAATTTGTTGCACCATCGGGGCTTATCGTGATGAGCTTACGATTGGCCTTTGATACATTGCGGTTCACAAGCATTACGGAACCATCAGAAAGCTCGGTGATCATGGTTTCGTTTGGATTGCCCATCTCACCCTCGTTAGGCAGAGGCATCTCGCCTGCCTTCCAAGTTTTGCCATTATCATCACTATAGATGGTGGCTGAAGCAGAGGGTTTATGCTCGCCCGGTTTTCCATAAGCCAACCAAATAGGGACGACCAATCTGCCACTCTTCAATTGGATTCCATGGCCCGGGCCGGTTGCGATCACATTCCAATTATACTTCATGCGGAAAGGCTCAAAGGTTGCAGTGATATCTACTGGTTTGCTCCAGGTGATACCATCATCATTACTGCGCATGGAAAAGCATCGAGAGTAATTGATGCAATAAAGCAAGTGGATATTACCAGTTTGTCGATTGATGATTGCAACAGGGTTATTGACTGTCTGTTCTGTTTCGCCATCGTTCTTTTTGGTGGGATTTCCCTCGAACCTAACACCAGTATGAGCTATCTTTTTTTGGAGTTCCCAGGTTTTGCCACCATCCGTGGAACGACGTAAATGAACTTCGATTTCGCCCCAGTCAGAAGAGTTATTTTTCCGTGCTTCACAATATGCCAGCACCGTTCCCTTAGTGGTTACAACCATACCCGGAATGCGGTATGAGCGAATGCCTTCGGTGTTTGCAAGAAACACCTTGTTCTTTTCTAGCATGGGTTGGGCATTTGCAGATTGAATGAAAAATGCAAGAGCCGAAGCAGTCAGAATTACAAGCTTAATGCATCTATTCATGATTTTATAGTCATCCCAAAAAGTATTCATGGCCTAAACAGACAATTATAAGGTACCCCATAAAAGTTTAGCAGTATATTAATAAAATTGATTCATTGATAATGCTGCTATTTCGCAAGAATAATGCTAGCAAGATCATGGGCGATCATAAATAATATACCATTAGATATAGGTATATTTTGATTCTCAAAGCAGGCATTCCATGATGTTTAAACTCTCGTTATCACTTCCATTAAGAATCGTCTTAATTACAATATTTTTTTCCATAACATTAATAACAGGGTTGACGATTACTTTAGTAAGTTTGAGGCAGAATCTACAAAACCGTAATAATTTCGCCAAAGCAATTGGATATCATCTTTCCTTTAATATCAATCAAAACCTAGACAGACTCATTCATGAAATCGAGGATTTTGTAAACTCCACTGAACGACTTTATAAAAAGCACAACCCAGAAGGAAACAATCACAAGAACTTCCTTGATGTTCTGGCTGATAACCTGATTGAAAACCCCGGATATGGGGCCATGGTTTACATGGATAAAAAAACAGGTAAAACATTTATTTTAAAGGCACCTTCAATTGACCAGCTCAAGTATGCTTCAATAAGGTATTCAATATTACCTTCCCAAAATAATAATTACACAGATGCAGATATAAAACTGGGGGAATTCATACCTAATCCGATGAGTGAGACAGTCACAAAAAAAATCTACCAACTCACCACATATCCTGAAAAACCTTCCGAAGTAATACCTGATTGGCCTTATAACTTCAATGATGCACCATGGTATCTATTGGGGAAATCATTACCCGCAAATTCCAAATGCATGTGGACAGAATCTTTTGTTTTTAAAAATTCAGATGACATTAAAAAACATGGTTCCGGTATTCATTGCGTCAAATCCATTTTCAACGATAAAGGCGAACTCGCTGCAATCATAGGTATGGAAATAAGCAATTCCATGATCAGCAATTATCTGACAACCTTGTTGGAGGATTTGCATACAGAGGGTTTGAAGGGATTTATATTTGAAAAGCATCTGGATGGATCAAAAGTTTTGATAGCAAACTCAGTCCGAGATGACAGTCTACCGGAGTTTGACAGAAAAAATTGGACCCTGGTAAATAATCCTGAGGAAATGAAAGATACTGCTATTTCATCGATGATCAAAAGTCTGCCTAAAGAATTCAGTGCCATCCCAGATATACCTGGGCACCAAATTTTTACATTCTATGACCACGAAAAAGGTTATGTGGGGAGTGCCGCTAGTTTGGTTCCGGGTCAAATGCCCATGTGGGTGTTGTGCCTATACATCCCAGAAAATGTTTTGTACGCTGAATCTTATAATCAGTTTCAAATAACGATGCTTATCACCGTATTGATAATTTTAGCCAGCACGATCATGTCGATATTTTTCGCCCATATAGCTTCTAAAAATCTTGAAAACCTTGCTCTCTTAGCAACCAAAATAGGCAAGCTCGATTTCAATTATAAAATTCAAATACTATCTCCAGTTAAAGAAGTTCAAAACCTTGCAAAATCCATGGTCCTTATGCAGATCGGGCTTCAATCCTTCACCAAATATCTTCCCAAGGAAATGCTTAAAAGCTTGTTTGATTCGGGATCCACAGCAAAACCAGGTGGAAAGGAAAAAGACGTGACCATTTTTTTTGCAGATATCGCCAACTTCACCCACTACTCTGAAATCCTTCCACCAAATGATTTGGTTTTGCAACTCAATGAATACCTTGGTTGCTTCTCTTCCGTAATCAATAAAAATCAAGGCACCGTGGACAAGTATATTGGTGATGCGGTGATGGCTTACTGGAATGCGCCTAAAGATTGTGAAGATCATGCTTTCAAATCTTGCAAAGCTGCAATCCATGGCCTTCATAATCTTTCCTTCCTGCAAAAAGAATGGGCCCGTTTAAACAAACCAATTTTCGTTGTTAGAATCGGTATTAATACAGGCAATGTGGTACTAGGAAACATTGGCACCGAAGAACACCTAAGCTACACCGTTATGGGTGACAATGTAAATCTTGCCAGCAGGCTTGAAGGCTTGAACAAGGTATACGGAACATCCATAATGATTTCTGATTCCACCCTGAAAGCCTGTGGCGATAAGTTGGTAACCCGCCCGATTGACTTGGTTGCTGTCAAAGGAAAAGAAAAGAAAATACTAGTGCACGAACTCCTAGGTATAACTGATGAGACATCCAGTAAAATAGTGGCTTTTTGCAACGATTTTAAAATAGCCTTTGCTGCTTACTTAAACAAGGATTGGAAAACCGGAGAGCAACTTTTCGCAAAAATCGCAGAGCAACATCCAAACGATCAGCTTACCAAAATCCATCTGGATCGTTGCAAAGACTTCGTGATCAACCCTCCTGATCCGTTTTGGGATGGTGGGCAAGAAATCCATCAGAAATAAAGATTTCACATCAAGACATAGAAAAAAGAAGATACAGTAATCGAAATCACCGCACACACAGAGAACATGCAGGCTCAATTGACCCTTATTTAGGATAAACTGTTACCCGCATTCAATGCCAAGGTGTCGGAAGTAAATAAAGCCGCCCAAGAAAAAATTAGAGAAGCGTTCGCAAATCTAAATGCAAAAGAAGGACTTCCAAAAAGTAAAGATTCATCGTTGATTTGACTTCAACACAACTATGCAACTTCTTGCTGGTTTAAATAGGTCTTGCAGATTAAAATGTTTTTTTATTCTTTTAACAAACGGCTGTGATCATTCATGCCCATTTCAGGCAAACCCTGGTACCGCATTCTTTACATACAAGTATTGATCGGTGTTGCTTTGGGCATAAGTATAGGGGCATTTTTTCCTGAGATTGGCAAATCCCTTAAGCCACTTGGCGATGCCTTTGTAAAGCTTGTAAAAATGATGATAGCCCCGATTATTTTCTGCACCGTGGTGCATGGCATCGCCTCCATGGGCGACATGAAAAAACTCGGAAGGGTTGGTTTCAAGACCCTTTTATACTTCGAAATTGTTTCAACCCTTGCCCTTCTAATTGGTTTGGTCGTGGTTAATATCTTGAAACCAGGCGAAGGATTTAACATCGATCCCGCTTCTTTAGATCCCGCCCTTAGCATTGGCTATGCACAAAAGGCCAAAGGGCATAGCATGGTCGATTTCTTTCTCAACATTATTCCCACCACGATTTTTTCGCCTTTCTTCAATGGCGACTTGCTACAAATACTTTTCATTTCAATCATGATGGCATTTGCAATCTCCCTCATGGGCGAAAGAGCAAAGCCTATTTTGGATGTGATTGACACAAGCTCTAAAGTTTTTTTCAACCTGATGAACATCGTAGTAAAGTTCGCACCCCTAGGCGCTTTTGGAGCTATGGGCTTCACGATTGGCAACTATGGTTTGGGCGCTCTCGGAAAATTACTTGAACTCATGCTTGGTTTTTACATCACCTCCGCATTGTTCGTTTTCATTGTTTTAGGCAGTATTTCTTGGTTCACTGGTTTTTCAATCTTCCGCTATCTTTCCTTTATCAAGGAAGAAATTCTCTTGGTATTGGGCACCAGCTCTTCAGAAACAGCTCTCCCGGGAATGATGGAAAAAAGTATTAAACTTGGTTGTTCACCATCCACGGTAGGGCTGGTTATTCCCTCTGGGTATAGCTTCAATCTCGATGGAACCAACATATACCTTTGCATGGCGGCGGTGTTTCTAGCCCAGGCAACTAATACGCAACTAGATCTTGGCCAGCAAATAACCCTTCTTTTAGTGGCAATGATATCTTCAAAAGGTTCTAGTGGAGTCACTGGCGCAGGATTCATCACGCTTGCTGCAACTTTGGCAACAGTGCCCTCAATTCCCATTGAGTCACTTTCGCTATTGATTGGCATTGATAGATTTATGAGCGAATGTAGGGCCATCACCAACTTAATTGGCAACGGTGTTGCAACGGTGGTGATAAGCCGTTGGGAAGGCGAACTAACCAAGGAGCAATTAAATGAATGTTTGCAAAAATAATGGATTGAAGCTTTTCTTGGGAATGCTCAGAACGCTGATTTTCGTGCATATGATTTGTCTTGTTCCCGCATTTGCCCAGAACACAAAAAAGGGAACGGAACCCCCCTCTGCAGAAGATATTGCAAAAAAGAAAGCAGCAGATAAAGCTACGAATGAAAAGTTTCAACTGTGGAAAAGCAAACGGCCCCAAGAACAACAGGTCTGGGAGACTGTACTCGAGAAAAATCTGGGGAGTTTCTATCTTCCCATTTATCAGTTGGAAAAATTGAACAACCGAATATCCGCTTGGGATTATGTCAAGGATGATCCCAAATTACCCCGTGTCCTTTTGATAGGTGATTCAGTCTCTCGAGGCTATACTTTGCCTGCTAGAGTTGCGCTTCAACGCAAAGCGAATGTTCATCGTGCACCTGAAAACTGTGGCCCTACCTCCAACGGAATTAAGAAAATGGATGTATGGTTAGGCGAAGGCAAGTGGGATGTCATTCATTTTAACTTTGGTATTCATGATCGCAAAACTTCAGCTAAGGATTACGAAGATAGATTAGAATTGATTGTAAAACAACTTAAAGCAACAGGGGCAAAGCTGATCTGGGCTAGCACCACGCCCATCCCCCCTGATACCAAAGATGGCCCTGAAGCAACGACAGCCATCATCGAAAAAAATCGCATCGCGGCAGACATCATGAAAAAAAACATGGTTCATGTAAACGATCTGTTTGACTTCATCACTCCTCAGCTTTCGAAAGTGCAAAACCCCATGGATGTGCATTTCAAAGGCGAGGGATATGATATGCTAGGCAAGCAAGTAGCATTGAAGATAGAAGAGATTTTAAAAACCAAGTAAAGGATTAATAACATGACCATTGAAGTGATTCGGGGTAAAGGCACACCAACAAGCCACCTGCCTTTCAGCCCAGCAATCAAAGCGGGCGATTTCGTTTTTGTTTCTGGCCAAGCATCCGTTGATGAAACCGGAAAAATTGTCAACGATACTTTTGAAGGCGAATTCCGCAGGTCGCTAGAGAACACCAGAAAAATCCTAGAAGCTGCCGGCCTTACTTTCGCTAATGTCGTTCAGGTTCGTTCTTATATTGATAACCCAGCAGATCTTCCCGAATATAACAAACTTTACCGTGATTACTTCAAGGAACCCTTCCCTGCCCGCACCACCATCGTTAATTGCCTGGGCGGAGCCTTGAAGTATGAAGTGGATGTAACCGCCTATGCAGGCAAATGATTTAGCGTGATTCTACGCATGGGTTTGCTATACTTGGCCTTATTGGTGTAGCATTCCTTCCTACCCGCTTTCTTACCATGCAGGTATTTTCTTGAACATTTCCATAAATAACGATAAACCCACAAGCATTCGAAATGGCATGATATTATGCACCACCATGGTCGCAATCATGCTTTACCTCGACAGGGTTTGCCTAAGCATCCTTGGCACTTCCATCAAGAAAGATTTGGACTTCAACGAAGTCCAATTTGCCAATCTTTTATCCGCTTTCTTCTGGGCATATGCGCTTTGCCAGATACCCGCAGGGTGGATAGGCGATCGCTACGGGCCCCGCATCGCTCTCGGAATCTATCTTTTCTTCTGGTCGCTTTGCACCGGGTTGATGGGTATGGTAAGTGGCTATGGTTTGTTTCTTTTACTACGGCTCGGATGTGGATTATTTGAAGCAGGAGCCTACCCACTTGCCAACGGCATTGTTCGTAAATGGGTACCTTTATCAGGCCGAGGCACTGCAAGTGGGATAGTAGCAATCGGTGGCAGACTAGGCGGGGCAATCGCACCCATGCTCACGAATTTTCTAGCAGCGGGAGCTTCGGATGGATGGCGCAAACCCTTTATCATTTATGGTTTGATCGGAATGGTGGGCGCTATCATTTTCTGGGTCTGGTATCGCGATGAGCCAAGCCAGCATCCTCTTATAAATCAAGCTGAAATTGATTTGATCAATGGAACCAACCATGTTTCAGATTCTTCCAAGCCTGGCTTTCCCAACTTCGTTGCACTTGCTACCAACCTTTCTCTTTGGCTTGCTTCCATCGTGATGATCCTTTCCAATTTTGGTTGGATTTTCATCATCACTCTTTTCCCTGATTACCTCGAAAAAGTTTTTGGCACCCCCGCAGATACACGGGCACTCTATCAATCTCTACCTCTGTATTTCGGGATAGCGGGCATGCTTATAGGGGGCTGGTGGACTGATCGCATCTTCCGGCTTGCTGGGCCAAGATGGGGCCGAAGTATTCCCATGGCTGCTTCCCGCGTTATCGTTGGGCTTTCCTACATAGTTTGTCTTTTTCTTGGTGATGCCCTCTGGGTTACCATCATGATGTGCCTCGTCGCAGCAGCGACCGACATGGGCAATCCTGCCTTCTGGGCCTATTGTCAAGATGTGGGCGGGAAATATGTGGGTTCCGTAGTTGGTTGGGGTAACATGTGGGGCAATCTTGGCGCTGCTATCGCTCCTCAGCTTTTCATCTTGATCAAATCTTATCACCCCGATGACCCACAAGCAGGGTGGGCTTCCGTTTTTCTAGTTTGTGCTGTTGTTCAAGTTATAGGTGCGGTTGCAGCCATGGGCATCGATGCCACCCACCCAATTAAAATGGATGGGGATAAATCTCCTTCAGCAAGTTTTTAGATAGGCCATTATCGACATACGAACTTCGGCAGAATAGATTATAATTAAGAAGGAATTTAAATGGAGGTGAGCATGACACAGATTGAAAACGATAATGTGCGTTCTACCGCAATTGAGTTGATCAAGGGGTTGCCTAAGGGCGCTGCTTGGGATGATGTTATGGAGCAAGTTTACATTCGTCAGGCGATAGAAGCAGGATTGAAGTCTGCAAATGAAAACGAATTAATTGAAGTTGATGAGGTTCGTCGTCGCTTTGGATTGGCAGTTTGAAAGTTCGATGGACTAAGGCTGCGTTAGGCCATCTTACTGCCATTTATGAATACATCTCCCTTGATTCTGCTTTTTAACCCATTTGGAAAACTCCTCATGAAACGAACCCTTGCTTTACTTTTTGTATTTAGTGTGGGATTTGCCTTTGCTGCAGATCCTGTTTACAGCAAACCAACCTTAGAAGGCGTTGCCTATGGCACGCATCCCGCACAGGTTTTGGACTTCTACAAAGCCAAGTCTGATAAACCCACCCCACTTGCGTTTTTCATTCATGGTGGAGGTTGGGTGGCGGGCGATAGGCGCATCACCGATGCTGATAAATATCTCGCCAAGGGCATTTCAGTTGTCTCGATTGAATATCGATTCATTGCAGATGCAATTGATGCTGGCATAAAACCACCTGTCAAATGGCCCTTGAACGATGCGGCCCGTGCGCTTCAGTTTGTGCGTAGCAAAGCTTCTGAATGGAATATTGATAAAGCTCGCATAGGCGCATCGGGTGGCTCAGCAGGTGCTTGTTCCAGCCTTTGGCTCGCTTTTCATAACGACCTCGCAGAACCCCAAAGCACAGACCCAATCGCAAGGGAATCAACCCGCCTTTGGTGTGCTGCGGTTAATGGCGCACAAACCACACTTGATCCCAAACAAATGAAAGAGTGGACACCCAACAGCAGATATGGCGGCCATGCTTTTGGTTTCTACCCCGATCACAAGGATCGTAAAACCCGTGACACCCAGTTCCCACAGTTTCTTGCTGCAAGAGAATCCGTACTGCCTTGGATCAAAGAATATTCTCCTTTTGAACATGCAAGTGCGGGGGATCCGCCCATCTACATGATTTATGGTGGGCCACCTGCAATGGGCAAGGAAGAAAAAGACCCTACCCACAGCGCAAACTTTGGCGTGAAGCTGAAGGAAAAACTCGATGAGCTTAAAGTGGAATGCGAATTGGTTTATCCAGGCGCACCCGATGTCAAGCATCGAACCATGCATGAATTTCTTGTAGACAAACTTACATCTGAAAACAAAAAATGAAAACTTTCCAATCTTTGAGCATTACTTTTGCCTTATTGGTATTGGCCCCAACACTCATTGCTGCAACGCCGGTAAAGATTGCAATGGCGGAGAATGGTAAGGCCCTGATACCGATTGTCATTTCAGATAATGCAAGTGCTTTAACCAAAGCCAATGCGAACAAGCTTGCAGATTATCTCGGAAAAATAGCAGGAGCAAAGTTCCCGGTTGAAACAGGCAATGGCACCCGAGGTATAATCCTTGGTTTGGCCTCAGATTTTCCTGCCCTTAAACTTGTATCAACATTCAACCGTACTGATATTCTTAAGAGAGAAGAATATGTAGTAAGAAGCCATGCGGAAGGGTTATATGTTTTGGGTGCGAGTGATCTTGCGGTGCAACATGGTATGTGGGATTTGCTGGGGCGGTTGGGATATAGGCAGTTCTTTCCGGGAAAGCATTGGGAAGTTGTGCCTTATTTACAACGCATGGAGATTGCAATCGATACGATTGAAAAGCCTGATTATCACTCGAGGAGGATCTGGTACGGCTATGGTGCGTGGGATTATGCAAAGGAACCCTACCGTGATTGGTGCGAAAAAAACCGGGCCCTTCAAGGCGTCAATCTAAGCACGGGCCATGCCTACGATGGTATTGTCAAAGCCTTGAAAAAAGAATTCGCCAATCATAATGAATACTGGCCTTTGTTGAACAATGAGCGCAAAGAAGTTCGAAACCCCAAGCCCTGTTTGGGTAACCCAGAGATACGTTCCCTTATCGTTCGTAATGCGGTTGAGCAGGTGCGGAAAAACCCACTGCTGGATAGTATCTCGATGGATCCTAGTGATGGCGGAGGTTGGTGCGAATGCAAATTATGTTCCAAGCTGGGTAGCGTTTCAGATCAGGCTATCACTCTTTCCAATGAAGTTGCAGCAGCCATCAATCAGGAATTCCCGGGCAAACTTGTAGGCATCTATGGCTATAATTTTCATTCGCCCCCGCCCAACATTAAAGTGCATCCAAAGGTGGTGGTCAGTGTTGCAACTGCATTCATCAAGGGTGGCATGTCGCTGGAAGACATTATTACAGGGTGGGCGGAAAAAGGAGCGACACTTGGAATACGGGAATACTACAGCGTGAATACTTGGGATAGGGATCAGCCAGGACATGCCCGAGGTGGGAACCTTGATTACTTACAACGCACCATCCCGGAATTTCATGCCAAGGGTGCACGATACATGTCTGCGGAATCCAGTGATAACTGGGGGCCCAATGGGTTGGGTTATTATTTCGCATCCCGCATGCTTTGGGATGTGCGAGAAGCTAAGAATCGTGAGGCAATCGAACGCGATTTCCTCGACCGTGCCTTTGGTTCCGCAAGCCCCGCAATGAAAGATTTCTATGACCAGATCAATGGTTCCAAGCCCCACCTTGTAGTTGATGATCAACTGGGAAGAATGTATCGTTCGCTTCAGAAAGCTCGAGAATTGGCTGCAGCAACCGAAATCAACTTGCGCCTTGATGACCTTGCACTTTACACCAGATATTGCTCGCTTTACCACCGTTATGCAACCGCTGATGGCAAAGGCAGGCAGGTTGCTTTTGAAAACCTTATCAAGCACGCTTATCGCATGAGAACCACCATGATGGTGCATGCTTATGCGCTGTACCGCGATCTTGCGGGCCGTGATAAAACCATTTCGATTCCTACGGATGCCAAATGGCAAATCCCCGAGGGGAAAAACCCCTGGAAGTCCAGCGCACCCTTCACTCCGCAGGAAATTGAAACCTACATCACCGAGGGCATAGCGACCCACAAATTGATTGAGTTGAATTTCAAACCTTTAACCTTTAGTACCAATCTAGCTCCGGCATTGGGCCGACTGCCCATACCCGCTGATTTTCCAGCAGGTGATTTCACCCCGGGTCGAGGTTTACAGACTTTCTTCACTTATGCCAAAGCGCCTGCCAATATTGAACTTACCATCATAGGAGGCATGATTGCCCATTATCGTGACAGAGGAAATGTGAAAGTCGAACTTTTTAAAATCGGAGGCGAGAGCCAAACAGGTGAAAAAGAAACTCTTGTTGAAACCAATGCCTCCATCCCGCCCGATGGTGTTGAGCGGACCCTTAAATTTGCGCTTAAGCAACCCGGCCTTTACAAAATTACCGTTAAAGATGGCAACGATCGCACCCAAGTGAACTGGCCCAAGGAACAGTTTATGGCCATCGCTTCAACCCAAGAAAACCCCATGAATCGCTTTTATGGTTTGTGGATGGGTTACTTTTATGTTCCCAAAGGCACCAAGATGATCGGGATCTTTGGCGGTGAGCATGGTGAAGTTCGCGATAGCCAAGATAGGCCCCACTTCTGGCTGAATGGGCGCGAGCCTAATTTTTACAGTGTACCTATACCTCCCGGGGAGGATGGGAAATTTTGGCGTGTGCGCTATTGCAGGGGCCCGGTAAGGCTTCTTACGGTACCGCCATACTTTGCAAAAACACCAGGGGAATTATTACTACCCGAGGAAGTGCTTGCAAAAGATGGTTTGAAGCCTTAAACCGAATTACAAGTTAGACGGCGGCGACCGCACCTCACCTTCCAGAGCGAGAGTTGTGTTTCAACGGCACCGGTGTCGTTGATGAAATCCACCATCCGGACGGCAACGAGGTCTCCACCTCCGTTGCCGTCCTAGCTGAAGGAGTCACTCAGACCATGATGAAACAACTGCCAGTGCCACTGTTGTTGTGTTGCCTACTTTCAGCGTTCGCGCATGCGGAGGACGCCGACAAAGCTGTCGCCAGGAGGGAGCCTCAGCTCGAACTGAGCGAACCGGTCACCGTGGCGTTGGCTCCGCCGGAGGTCAAGGCTTGGGGACCGTATCAGTTTCCGGGCCTGGCACGGTTGTCTGACGGGACCATTCAGCTCAGCTATCACGTGGAGGCGGACTCGGCCAAGGCTTATGGGCTGCCGCCGGCCCGCGCCGTCTCGGCGGATGATGGACGGACGTGGAAGCTCCTTCCCCGCGAAAAAGCAGGCAACCGTGCGGCAGTTGCCTGGCAGTCGCCTCCGCTACGACTGCCGAACGGCGCCCTGATTTGGGCTCGGCAAGAACGCCCCCTCAAGACCACAGACCTGAAGTTGCCCGCGCAGCCGATCGGTCATTTCGTAAACTACGGCCATCGAATGGACTGGTATCGCGTCGAGGATCTCTCGCCCGAGTGCGCCGACGGCTGGATTCTCTCCCGTCAGCCCGCGAAAGCCACACAGTCGACGGACGAACGGGCCAAGGTTCGGCTGCCGGGCGAACTGCGACACGTGACCGAAGGCGTGATGCCACGCCCCTGGTTGCAAACGCTGTTCCTGGCCCCCGACGGTGCGGTCTGGGCGGTGCAGTACGACAACCGTCTCGTCAAAGGGACTTTGAAGAAGCATTTTTGGCCCATGATTCTGCGCTCGACCGATGCTGGCCGAACGTTCGATCTGTGGAGCGAAATTCCGTATGCCCCCGACGCCAAAGCCGACCCGAAGGCAGCCGATCGGACCGGCTTCACGGAACCGACCGTCTGCTTCATGGCCGACGATTCAGTGTTGTGCCTGATGCGTACGACGGACGGCAGAGGGCCAGGACCATCGTACCTGTCGCGTTCGACCGACAACGGGAAGAGCTGGAGCCCGCCCGCCGTCTTCGACGATCTCGGTGTTTGGCCACAGATGCTGCGACTGAAGAATGGCGTAACGCTGGCTTCCTATGGCCGACCGGGTCTGTATGTCCGCGCCACGGCCGATCCTGCGGGGCTGAGTTGGGCCAAACGCGTCACGGTTGTGCCCCCTGGCGCGATCAGCACCGAGACCTGTTCCTACTCCGCACTCTTGCCCCTGGGCGACAACCGAGCCCTGCTGGCTTATTCCGATTTCAATCTACGAGACGCCGAGGGAAAACTTTGTAAAGGGATGCGAGTGCGAGAAATCAGAGTGATGGGCTCAAATGCGAAATAACAGTGTCTTTCAGACGGAATATGAACGACTCGCCACCAAAGCGAAACTCTGTCGCCCGCTCTCCTTGGTTCCTCGGTAACAGTCGCGACGCTGATCGCGGCAGGTAATCCGGATGTCGTGGGTATCATCTCGACCCAGGCGTCCATGCTCTTGAAAGGAGCGCTGAAAGCCATGCTGATCGCTATACACAAATTTGCGGTAGCGGTGGCCCAGAATTCGTTGGCGGATTCACAGCTTTCACGTTGCCATCAGCTCAAAATCCGGATATAACAACTCTCATGCGGGGGATGTCCCGCCCGCACCTACGACGGCCTTACGATTCTTGTTTTTAAACGAATTGATTCCGGAATAGCAAAAATAAATCTTTGATCTCATGAAACCTCGCAATGAATACTCTTCCCAAAATTGAAGCCGAAATTAACCGCCTCGCAGCGATAGTCGGCGCATCGGGATACGTCCTTCCGACATTTGGACGCACGGA
>CAMDHK010000013.1 GCA_945897965.1 Candidatus Kuenenia stuttgartensis
ATTGTCATCAAATTTATCCAATGAATAAAACCCATTTTCTTCTGTGAAGGTGGCAAAACGGTTGATTTTTGTTCAACTGTTAACAGCTTTTGCAAATCGGAATTGAGGGTATTTTTTTGTGATTCATATTCATCGGTAAGCTCTTTTCGACCTTTGGATATTTCTGCCCTAGTTGATGCAATTCGAGCTTTATCCAGTTCTTTGCCTAAATACCAACTTCTGTCGTCTGATCGGATTTTGTCTAATTCATCAAGTTTTGTTTTGTAATAAGTCAACCACTGGGGGATCGTGTAGTTGATTTTTAATGTGCCGGTTGGTTTGCCATCAGGAGAAGGTATTTCAATTTCTTTATTTCCTTCTTTAAACCAGTCTAGGGTTTTTTTAAGGTCTTTTTCAAGCACTTCTTCAGCTGATTTTTGTTGGTCTGGCGACAACTGGTTGGAAGAAGAAAAATCTTTGACGGTTGTATTCCATTCATTTGTAATTGATATTTCATCAAGTTTTGCAAGAAGTTCTGAATCTGGATCAGGAAGGAATCCTTTCATGAACTTGCCTAAAGGCCCAGACGATTCACGAAAATAAATTTCGCTGCTAAAAGGCTTGGGTGAATAAAGCGAATGAATCTTGTGAAGGCCTTCAAAGAGAAAATGCCAACCAATGATAAGCCTGAGAAGAATCAAAGAAATACATGTGTAACGATTCATTAATATCTCGCAATGAATTTAATCTGTGAACCAATTCAAATAGGTTAAAACTCTACGGCCAAATTGCCAACAACTAAAACCTGTTCTTTTTCATTTTCCGGAAGAATTAGTATGCCAAATTCTTTATGATTTTCACAATATTGAATCGCAGCATCTGCTCCTAGAACAAAAAAAGCTGTCGACAAAGCATCTGCAGAGGTCGCATCTGCTGCTGCAACGACACATGTTGCAACTCCTTTAGCTGGATAACCAGTTTTAGGGTTTAAAATATGTCCATATCTAAACCCATTCGACTCAAAATTATTATAGGTCGCAGCAGAGATGCCTAAAGCCCGGTTTTCCAAAAAAACTGTAGCAATGCGTTTGTTTTGCTGCCAAGGGTGGTTGATTGCAATAGGCCAGCCTTTTGGTTGATTTTGTGGAGAAGAACCGCAAACTATGCTGCTTTTCCCCCCATGGATCATGAATGTGGAAACTCCAAATTTATTGAGGAGAAGGCCTTTTACCCTGTCTAAGGCATAGCCTTTTCCAATTGCACCAAGATTTATTTCCATTTCTGGTTTGCTAAAAAACACTGTTTTTTTTGCAGGATCAAGAATTAATGAGTCTGATCCAAATGCTGAAAGAATGTTAATAATTTCTATTTCACTTGGAACTCTTTTAGGCCCTTTAAAAAAACCCCATAACTTTACAAGCTTGCCTGCTGTAATGTCGAAACCCTGATTGGTTTCATGGCTTAGGCTTTTTGCTTTCTGGAGTAGGTGAAAAAGATTTGGTTCAATAACTACAGGAGATTTTCCTGCATTTTGATTAATGTTTACCACTTCACTTTTTTGAATGTAGACAGATAATTGATTTTCTAAAACTGAAATCAAATCAAGGCAATCCTCAGCCATTAATACAGCATCTTTCGTCCCAAGTGGGAAAGATATCTCAAAATTTGTGGCCATCGCCTTGCGTTTAATGTGAATCAGGCTTAGTTCAGGTGCATTCGGACTAAAAATGGTTTCTAATGCAGACGAAATAAGCCCGGCATTATGGGTTATATTTGCCGGGCTTATTATACTTCTTCTATCCATGATTGATTGCCTAAAAAATGCTCCTGATAACCATGGGTAAAAATAAAATCATTGATAAAAACTTGCAAAGCCATTAATCATCTTCATCCCTAACCAGAGGCTCTAGTTGTTTGGTGTTTCGTTCCACAGCTAAAATTATGGTTCGTTCTTCAACACCATCTGGTGAAACAGCAACAGCTGGAATAATTTGACGGCTGTCTGGAAGACTGAAACGCATTGTAAAAGTGCCATCAGGCCTAAGTTTTACAGGTTCACCCTGAAGAGTAACTCGAGCGTTAGGATCTGTTGAGCCGTAAACAATCAGTTCTGCATCAACTTGGAATTTAAAATCGCGGCTTTTTCCAAGAATAAACCCAGCGGAACCAAAGCTAGTTATTGCAGAAGAACCAAGAGGTCTGCGCAGTCTTTCTTCAAAAAGTTGTTTGAGTTCCATGCTACTAGAGCTTGGGTCGAATCCGCCAGACATTGCATAAATTTTGTCTGCTTTTTCGTTATCTAAATCTGCCCAGTTTTCATCAATCATGTCGCTAATACCAGCCCTTGGGGTAGTAACCACATTGGAACGGGAAAGTACATAGAATTTGCCTGTTTTTGCAATGTAGCCAATATCAATGCGATAGGAACGCGGAGGGGTTTTAACATTAAGGTACCAGCTGTTGCATCCGCCGTGGATTTCAATGTCTTGAACAATGGTTTCGCTCGAGCAAGTAGTATCATTCGAAGTTACATCAATAAGGCGCAAAATTGGCTTGCAACTATGCCAATCTTGGGAAAGAGCTGCTTCAGCCCGCTGAATCGCCTGTCTTGTTATTTCCCAATATGCATGCAACCAAAAAGGATCCCGCACCATTACTACGATTCGATCTTTATTATAACCTTTTGGCAGATCTTTGGGGGCTTTAGCCGCTAGATCTTTCGTTGGCACGCCCATCGAGATTCGAGATTTTTCTTGGGCTTCCAAAGCTGAATCACGAGCTAAGGAAATTTGAGTACGCTTTTTTAAAAGATTGTTCTTTTTAATAGCCATTTGCTTCGATGAAGACTTTATTTTAGAAGTTGATTTAGCTTTTATAACAGGTTCTTTAGTTATTTTATTTACAGAACGAACTGCAGGAGGGGGAGAAATTTTTGATTTATTTACAGACTTTTTGGCTGCCATATGCAATGCTCCATTTGGCAATATTTGCCATTTGCTTCTTTAGACCTCCTTGTCAAAAGAAATGGTTAATATGATTAAAACTTCTGATACATACGACATTCACATTTTGTTGAAAACAACGTCGTTATTTAAACCCAAAACTTATCATTTGAATGTCGTAAGGCAGTAGGATTAGATTAAATTAGATTGAAAAAAATGTCAAACAAAAACTTTGGAAATCGTTATATTATCAAGACTTATAACCATATCAGGAAGACGTTATAGTTTTCCTAAGTGTAACATTTAACCTAGAGTGAAGTGTTTGATGGTACCGAATAGCAAAAATGAGATCAAAGGTTTTGCCATCTATGTGGAACTAGCTTCCTTGGGGGTCGAAATGTTTACTCCAATCGCTATTGGAGCTTTTCTTGATTCTTATTCTTCAACCAAGCCTTTTGGTATAATTTCGGGCATTCTTTTTGGTGTCCTAGTTGTTACTTTTCATATTAAAAGGCGTTTATTTTAAGGTGCATGTTTTGACTGAAAAAGATGCCCTAACACATTGTGCTATTGCTAAACTTGATAAACAGATTTTAACCTTTTATGGGTTTATTTCGCTTGTTTTTCTTGCTGTTTTTGTCGGTTTTTTCTTTAATGAGGGCATTAAAGAACATCTTTATTATTATCTGGCGATTTCGATGTTTTTTGGGGCGTTTTTTTTCTCAAAACTGATTACTTTCATTTTTGAATATTTTTACAAGAACAATAACGCTTCTTTACTTTTTTTAACCACTCTCCCTCGATTATTTTTCTTTTTGCTTGCTTTTGTTTTTTTTAAAAATACAGTGCACGAAGAAATGAATAAGCATCTCGTTCTTATTGCGATTTGTCTCTTCTTTTTCTTGGCCTTGTTCGAATCGATCTTGAAGTTGAAATTGTTTTCTCGTAATTGATTTATATCAATTGATTGTTATTTGTTTGTTTTAAAAGTAGGTTACTTTAATTATGTCTAAGCCGATACCTGACGCAATGGATGAGGTTCAAGATCAACTCCATCATTGGCATTTTTTTGATGAGCAAGGGTTATTTGAACATGGTGTTCATTTAAATTTGATTTCGTTTGATTTGTTCGGATATCATGTTGCAATAAGCAAATTTAAGATATTGATGTTAGTTGTTGCTATTTTAATTGCAGCAATCTACATCCCTTTATGTCGTAGGGTCTCTAAAGGCGAAATCTTGCGTGGGCCTTTTTGGAACGCTTTTGAATGCTTACTTACTTACATCCGAAACGAAGTTGCAAAGCCTACATTAGGTGACTTGGCTGATAAGTATGTTCCCTTCTTATGGACTTTGTTTTTGTTTATTTTGTTTTCGAATTTGTTTGGCATGTTGCCCTTTATGGGTTCCCCCACCGCAAATATTTCGGTTACTGGAGCTTTGGCCCTTGTAAGTTGCTTTTTTATTAATTACACAGGTATCAAAAAGAATGGGGTCGCTGGTTTTTTTAAAGGCTTTTGGATGAAAATCGATCTCCCAGTGTTTGGGCCTGTTATCAGTGCTTTTCTTTTCGTGATCGAATTTGCTGGCATTTTTATTCGAAGTGGTGTCTTGGCTGTTCGTTTATTTGCAAATATGTTTGCAGGTCATATGGTTCTTGCCACCGTACTTCTTTTTGCTGTAAAAGTTGCTGGCGAAAATATTTTGCTTCAGTCTGGTGTAACTGTTATCAGTTTGGCGGCAAGTTTAGCTTTGTGTTTTCTTGAGCTTCTTGTCGCATTCTTGCAAGCGTATGTTTTTACATTTTTGACTGCTTTATTCATGGGTATGGCTACTCATGAAGGCCATGCTCATGAAGAACACGCCCACGATGAACATGGGCATGATCAAAAGGCTATTCAAGGCAATCATTAAAATTTGATTGACTATTGTTTATATGATTCGTAAATAATCGTAACTTAGCTCTTATGTTTCTTGTTGTGTTTCCCCTTTGTGGTGATTATGGAGGCTTGCTTTCGATGAAAAAGATGTTTTTGATGTTTGCAGTGGTTGTAGCTTTATTTTGCTTTGCTGATGATGCATTTGCTGCTGATGGTATTGCCAATGTTGGCAAGGGCATTGGTGCAGGTTTGGCAATTATTGGTGCAGGCATTGGTTTGGGTTACATTGGTGCAGGCATGGCTGAGAACATGGCACGCCAACCTGAAATGGCTAACGACCTTAGAAACGCCAGTATTATTATCGCAGCTTTGCTTGAAGGTGTTGCCTTGTTTGCATTGCTGATTTGCTTCCTTATTTAGTTTCTATTCTTTTAAATCGGGAGGTAGAGGGGCCATGTTACGACGGTTTTTCGTCATGACTTTGCTTGGTTTACTCAGCCTTGGGTTTGTGTTTTCCACAGACTGTATTGCTGAAGTCAAAACTGCTGAAGTTAAAAATTCTGAAGCAAAGGTTGCTGATGGTGATCAACAACCTTCAAAACAAAGAGATATCTTTGGTTTTAGTGCTGATACCGGAGTTTGGACTTTGGTGTTGTTTATTTTGCTTTTCTTTGCGCTAAATAAAACAGCATGGGGCCCTATGCTGGAAGGTTTGCAAAAACGCGAAGAAAACATTCGTCGTGCAATTGATGAGGCCGAAGCTGCGAGTTTAAAATCCCAAAAGTTACAAGCCGAACTTGATGCTAAATTTAGGTTGGCAGGGGATCAAATTAGGATTCTTATTGATGAAGCTCGCCGTGATGGCCAGGTACTAAAAGATGAAATGGTTTCTAAAGCTAAAGAAGAAATCGTTGCAGAACGTGATCGGTTGCATCGTGAGTTGCAACTTGCCACAGATCAAGCAATGAAGGATCTTCTTACCAAAGCTTCCGATTTAGCTTTGCTTGTATCTTCAAAAGCCATTAAAAAGTCTTTAACGATTGAGGACCATCGAGTTCTTGTCGACGATTGCTTGGCTGAATTTTCCAAATAGTATCTTATTGTTTGTAGCGTTTTTTCTGCTGGGGCTAGATAATGTCTTACAGTGATATTGATTTAAACATTGCTGAACTTGCCAAGCACTATACGGTGCTTGATGACGGATCTCAGCGTATTACCCAAGTTTATTCTGCAGCGCTTTACCAATCTGCATTGCCTTTAGGTCTTGCTGATAGTGTGCTTGAAGAATTACTTGAAATCGCATCACTTTTGAAAAAGAACCCCAAGCTTGAAGCCTTCTTTTCAATTCCTGTGATTTCTCGAGACGAAAAGACTAGGCTGGTAAAGTTAGTTTTTGAAGGAAAATGCAGCCCTTTGGTTATGAACTTTATTTTTGTGCTTAATGAACACGATCGACTTGGTTTGCTTGGTGCTTCTGTTCATGCTTATCAGATTTTGAACGAGACGCGAAAAAACCAATTGCAAGTTCAGGTTATTACCAGTGTTAAGGTTACTCCTGAGCAGGAGATTGCGTTACTTAAGGCTTTACAAATTAAGCTCGGTAAGCAACCTGTTCTTTCTTATACGGTGGATGATTCCATTGTTGGTGGATTAATTATTAAAGCCGGGGATTGGCTTTGGGACGGTAGTTTACGTAGCCGTCTTCAATCCTTGCGCAATCAATTGATTGAGAGAAGTACTTATGAGATTCAAAGCAGACGAGATAGCTTCAGTTCTTCAGAAGGAAATTGAACAATTTCAAGACCGAATCGACGCTAAAGAAGTCGGTAGGGTTTTAGAAGTTGGTGATGGAATTGCCCGTGTCTACGGCCTTACAGGTGTAATGGCTGGAGAAATGGTTGATTTTCCTCGATCTGGTGTTAAAGGCTTGGCCTTTAATCTCGAAGAAAATTCCGTTGGCGTTATTATTTTAGGTAGATACCTAGATATTAAAGAAGGTGATGAAGTTCTAACAACCGGAGCTTTGCTTCGTGTTCCTGTTGGTGATGCTTTAATTGGCCGTGTTGTAGATCCCCTTGGTGTTCCCAAGGATGGAAAAGGTCCAATTATTACAAATCTTACCCGAGCGGTTGAGTCCAATGCTCCAGGCGTTGCTGGTAGGCAGCCTGTTGATGAACCAATGCAAACCGGGATTAAAGCCATCGATGCTATGACTCCTGTGGGCCGTGGTCAGCGCGAACTTATCATTGGTGATCGTAAAACAGGTAAAACTACAATTGCTCTCGATACCATCATTAATCAAAAAGGTAACGGGGTGATTTGCGTTTATGTTGCTATCGGTCAAAAGGATTCCACTGTTGCTAAAGTGGTTGAAATTCTTAAGGCCAATGGCGCAATGGACTACACCATTGTGGTTGATGCGAGTTCTGCAGATCCAGCTCCGTTGCAATATATTGCTCCTTACGCTGGTTGTGCGATGGCCGAATATTACATGTATGAAAAAGGCATGGCAACGCTTTGTGTTTACGATGACTTAAGTAAACAAGCAGCAGCGTACCGCCAATTATCACTCCTTATGCGCCGTCCTCCTGGTCGTGAAGCATATCCTGGTGATATTTTTTATGCTCATTCGCGTTTGCTAGAACGGTCTGCAAAGCTTGCAGAGCGCTACGTAATTGTTGACAAAAACTCTGATGAGTCAAAAGTTACAGATGATTGGGGCGTTAACCGTGATGAAGCGGACAAAGGTATAGTTTATGTTGGGCCAGCAGGCAAAGAGCATGCATTAAAACATGATCTTCCTAAGCATCCAAATCATAAGCTTGCTAAAGTTAGTACCTCCGGTGGTTCGTTAACTGCGCTTCCTATTATTGAAACTTTGGAAGGTGAAGTATCTGCTTACATTCCAACCAATGTGATTTCGATTACTGACGGGCAAATTTATTTGCAAGGATCTTTATTTAATGCGGGCGTTAGACCTGCAGTGGATGTGGGTATCAGCGTTTCTCGCGTGGGTGGTAAAGCTCAGATTTCAGCAATGAAGCAAGTATCCGGTGGTTTGCGATTGGATCTTGCGTCGTTTAGGGAGCTTGAAGCTTTTGCGCAACTAGGTACGGAACTTGATAAAACATCCCAGTCGCAGTTGGATAGAGGGTATAGCGTTGTTGAAATATTAAAGCAACCACCTTACAAGCCAATGAATGTTGCTGATCAGGTAATGATTATTTTTGCTGCAACAAAAGGCTTTTTAGACAAAGTTGAAAGGTCAAAAGTTCAGGCTTGGGAACTTCAATTCCTAGCCTACATGAAAGAACAGAAACCTGAAGTTCGAAACGCTTTGATAAGCGAAAAGAAATTGTCTCCAGATCTTGTCAAAAAGCTGGAAGCATCGATTAATGAATTTGGTTTTCAGTTCAAAGGCTAATATTGGGTAAGGTGTTTAATTATGGCAAAAACTCGTGAACTTGTGGTTCGAAGAAAAGCGATCCGCAATATTCGCAAGATAACCCGGACAATGGAACTTATCGCCACTGCGCGTTTTAAGAAAGCCATGGACCGGACCGTTGAAGCAGCAGCTTATACTAAGAAAATTGCAGAGATTGCCGCTGAACTTTCTGCGTCTGCTCAGGATGTAACTCATCCTTTATTGGTAAATCGCGAAAAAATTTCCAAGAGAATTTTGCTCGTTATTTGCTCTAACAGAGGCCTCTGCGGTGGTTACAACGCAGGCATCTTAAGGGAAGCAACCAATAGTCTAAATGCTGCTAAATCTAGGGGAGAAGAAACGCTCTTAGAACTTAGCGGTAAGCGAGCAATTTCTTTTTTTAAGTACCAGCAAATTATTCCTGTTGCCACTTATATCAATTTTGAAGATAAGCCTAGGTTTGATGAGGTTGAACCTCTTGCAGATAAGTTTATCCGTGAATTTGTTGCTGGTAATGTTGATGCTGTTGATGTGGCCTATATGAAGTTCCTGAACCCAGCAAGACAATTACCGGTTGTTGAAACTATTCTGCCTTTTGCAAAACCAAATGATTCTTCTGCAACAACCGTTAAGAAGACTGATAATACAAGTTACGAGTTTCTTCCTAGCGCGGAAGAAATTCTTGCTGAACTGCTTCCACAGGCATTTAAAGCTTCACTTTTTAAATGTTTTCTTGATGCTGCGGTTAGCGAGCAAATTGGCAGACGCGTGACTATGAAAGCAGCAACTGAAAATGCTGATGACATGATCAAAGCTATTTCCTTGCTTTACAATAGGGCCCGACAAGCTCAGATTACCAAGGAGATTTCTGAAATTATCGGTGGCGCTGCTGCGCTTGAATAAGTTTTGATAAAAATCTGGGTTCTTATGCTTTTTGACTAGAGAGGGTTTTTTGTTATGGTTAGTGCAAATGCTGGAAAAATAGTTGAAGGTAAAATTGTTCAGATCATTGGATCTACTTTTGATGCTGAGTTTCCTGAAGGACACCTTCCAGAAATTTATAACGCCATTAAAATCGATTCTGATTACAAGAATGTTATTCTTCATCTGACCGGTGAAGTTCAGCAGCATCTTGGTGGAAATCGTATTCGTTGCGTCGCTTTGGGCTCAACTGAAGGCTTGGTTCGTGGCATGAAGGTAATTGATACTGGTGCGCCAGTAACTATTCCTGTAGGCGAGCAAACCTTAGGTCGGGTATTTAATTTGCTTGGCGAACCTATTGATGGTAGAGGTCCGGTAAATGCTAGTGAAACAAGGCCGATTCATCGAGAACCACCTGCTTTTTCTGAACTGTCACCTAAAACAGAAATTTTTGAAACCGGTATCAAAGTTATTGATCTTTTGACCCCACTTGTTCGTGGTGGAAAAGCGGGTCTCTTTGGTGGTGCTGGTCTCGGTAAGACCGTTATTCTTACTGAACTTATTGCTCGTATTGCCACCATGCATGAAGGTTATTCGGTTTTCGCCGGGGTGGGCGAAAGAACACGTGAAGGTAATGACCTTTGGCTGGAAATGCAAGAAACCAAAATTGGTAAAACTGATCGATCGGTTATTACTCAGACTGCTATGGTGTTTGGTCAGATGAACGAACCACCAGGTGCTCGCCTTAGGGTTGCTCTTACTGCCCTTACCATGGCTGAATGGTTTCGAGATGCTACTGGTAAAGATACCCTTTTGTTTGTTGATAATATTTTCCGATTTTCTCAGGCAGGTGCCGAAGTTTCTGCATTGCTAGGCCGTATGCCTAGTGCTGTAGGTTACCAACCTACACTCGCTACCGAAATGGGCGAGTTGCAAGAAAGAATTACATCAACAGCAAAGGGCGCTATTACTAGCGTGCAGGCTGTTTATGTTCCTGCTGATGATCCAACCGATCCCGCTCCTGCAAATGCTTTCCAGCATCTGGATGCGTTTATTTATCTTGAAAGAAAAATATCTGAAAAAGGTATTTACCCCGCTGTTGATCCTCTTGCCAGCTATAGCAATATTTTGGATCCAAATGTTGTTGGTGTTGAACACTATGGTGTTGCCCGTAAGGTACAGCAAATTCTGCAAAGATATCGTGAATTGCAAGATATTATCGCTATTCTTGGTGTGGAAGAACTTAGCGTGGAAGATAAACAAGTTGTTTCTCGCGCTCGAAGAATTGAACGATTTTTATCCCAACCCTTTATCGTTGCCGAAGTCTTTACTGGAAAGCCTGGTAAAGTTACTTCTTTACAAGACACCATCCGAAGCTTTAAAGAGCTTTGCGAAGGAAAATGGGATCATCTTCCTGAATCAGCTTTCCTTTATGTGGGGGCGATTGAAGAAGCTGCTGAGCGAGCCAAAGAAATGGCGGCAGGTAAGTAAACCATGGCAGAAAACAATTCCAAAATTCATTGTGTTGTTGTGACACCCGAAAAGGCCTTGGTTGACCAAGAGTCTGATTCCTTGGTCATACCACTTTTCGATGGCGAAATGGGCATCCTTCCCAATAGAGCTCCCTTAGTATCGAAGCTGGGGTTTGGTTCCCTTCGTATTCGTAACGGCTCCACGGATTCCTTTTTCTTTATCGAAGGTGGAACGGTACAAATCTCTAATAATATCGTTACATTGTTAACCCCAAGGGCTACTGAACTTGCTGCTTTGGATGTTAATGCTGCCAAAGCTATTATTGATTCAAGTCTTGAAGGTAAAACTTCAAGCGAGCGGTCCAAGCTTAAAGATCGAGCCCGTGCAATTGTTCGTGCAAGTTCCAAATTAAACAGAAAGTAATTCTACTTTTTTGGCTTTACTTATCTGATAACAACACCAAGCAAGACTTTGCTTCTACAGGATATATGCTTTCAAAAGCTATGTTTGGTGCTTCGTGGAAGCTTACGATATCAAGAGGCGAAGCTTTCGCGGTATCGATAATTCGGCGCCATGGCCTTCCTGTTGGTGAAGCAGGGATTTTACATTCAGCGGGTTCATTTCCTGAATTCATAGCTACAAAGAAGTCCGCATCGGTTTCCCTGCCTGTTTTTAAACCATTTAATGCAAAAGCAAGGAATGTGCTTTCGGTTGAAAAATCAGGGGTTAGAGGTGAGATTCCATGCCAAATAATATCTCCAGTCTTCATAAAAGTACGTCTTCTTAAAGCTGGATGTGCGAGCCGCAATTTGATTATTTCTTTAGTGAAGCGATGGAAGTCTGAGTTTTTTTCCAGAAAGGACCAATCTGTCCAGCTGATTTCATTATCCTGACACCAAGCGTTATTATTCCCTTTTTGCGTTCGTAGAAATTCATCTCCCGCTAGCATCATGGGAACACCTTGCGAAATAAACAATGTGACATAAAAGTTTCTGACCTGTCTTTTTCTTAAACCTAGGATGTAGGGATCATTTGTTGGGCCCTCTTCCCCGCAATTCCAGCTGAAATTCTCCGAACAACCATCATTGTTTCCTTCGCCGTTTCGAAAGTTATGCTTTACATTGTAAGTTACAAGATCCCAGAGTGTGAATCCATCATGGCAGGTTATAAAATTTAAGCTATGGCGAGGTTTTCGCCCTGAAGATTCGTATAAATCCGAACTTCCGCAAATACGAGTAGCTAGTAAAGAAGCTATCCCCGGTTCTCCACGCCAAAATCTGCGAATGTCATCGCGATATTGGCCATTCCACTCGCTCCATCTTCTGCCATAAGGGAAAAGTCCAACCTGATACAACCCTGCGGCATCCCATGGTTCAGCAATTAATTTGGTGTCAGCAAGAACGCCATCTTCGGCAATCATTTCTACGATTGGTGGTTCCACTAAAACATTTCCGAGATAATCTCTGCCCAGTATTGATGCGAGGTCGAAACGCAAACCGTCAACATTCATGTCTGCAACCCAGAATCGCAGACTGTTTGTAATCATTTCTCGGACGACCGGATGATTGCAATTTAAGGTGTTGCCGCATCCGGAAAAATTAAAGTAATTCCCATCTTTGTCTACCATGTAATAGGTGGAATTATCTAACCCTCGAAAACTATAAGTCCTACCGCGATGATTTCCTTCACCGGTGTGGTTGAAAACCACATCCATGATGACTTCAATTCCTGCCATATGAAATGCATGAACCATTTTTCGGAATTCAACAATGTGTTGGTTTATATTTCCGACACTTGCGTATGAAGTTTTAGGGGCATTAAATGAAATAGTGTTATATCCCCATAAATTACGGTGTTTTTTACCAGTAGCGGGGTCGAAAAAGGGGCAATCATTCTCATCAAATTCATGAACAGGTAAAAGTTCGATTGCTGTTATACCTAGATTTTTTAAGTATGGGATTTTTTCTATCAATGCATCAAAAGTTCCAGGATTGACAGTCATGGAAGTTGGATGGCATGTAAATCCGCGAACATGAACTTCGTAGATGATGCTGTCTTCCATGGGAGTGCATAGATGCGTGTCTTCCATTTGGGGGATTTCGTTATTTGTAAAAATACTTAACCTAGAAGTGTGGTGAGCCATCGATTCATCATTAACCCCCCATTCCGATCCACCGGAAATAGTTTTGCATTGAGGATCTAAAAGGAGGTGTTCAGGATCAAATCGATGTATAGGTGACTGGGGGCCATTAACTCTCCACCCATAGCAAAATGATTCGGGTAAGCCTTCAACAGCAATATGCCAATGATCCCCTGTTCTACTTTTTCTTGGGTGTAGAACTATTTCTGCAATTGGCTCTTTGGTTTCGAGTGTAAATAATGCAAGATGAACCTCTGTTCCGTGCCTGCATAGCAACGCAAAATTAATGCTATTATTTAATTGCGTGGCACCAAGAGGTAAGCATTTCCCACGGGATAGTTTTAATGAAGTCATTATTGATTTTTTGCCATTGTTGTTAAATTATGATCAGTGAAACATATTAAAATACAAAATAACATTTGCTATTGTGTGACAAGAATACTGAAAAGACTAAGAAATACACTTGCATTTTTTCAAATAACTTTATAATCTAAATTTGTTAGATTTATTTATAGTTGTTCTAGATAAACCACCTTAACTGGTTATTTAACCAAGCAACAAAGCACAGTGGTAGTTATCGAATTATTTTTATGACCTTCCAAGCTTTATAGTCTTGTTAAATCATGGATCACTTTTTAATTTTTTAAAGTCCCCAATGGAGGATTGATTATGTCCGTCGCACGCGGCGACGAAGGGATGGGTAACCTAGCTAGGAAAAGAGTAGTTCGCAAATCTCCAGAACAAGCTTCCCCTTCAAGCAGTATTGTATCAAGTCAACCGTCACAACCAATAACTCCAGTTGCTAAGGTGCAAACAAACACACGCCTTGACGATTTATATAGGCTTCCAATGCCTAAACTTTTTGCGCATGCCGAAAAAGAAGGTATTGCTGAACACACAGGTATGACCCGTGTACAGTTAATTGTATCGGTAGTTCGCAGACAAATTGAGCGTGGTAATGCCGTCAAAGGTTCCGGAACTTTGGAAGTTCTGCCGGATGGTTATGGCTTTCTTCGTAGTGCAGCCCACAATTACTTGGCTTCTCCAGAAGATATTTATGTTTCCCCAAGTCAAATACGCAGGCTTGGTTTACGCACTGGCCTAATGATTGAAGGCCCTATTCGCTTGCCGATTGAAGGGCAGGACAACTTCGCTTTGATGCAAGTGGAACTGGTGCAAGGCCGTGCTCCAGATGAACGAGCTCGTCCTGTTGTTTTTGAAGATCTAACTCCCCTTCATCCTAATAAAAGACTTTTTCTTGAAACTTCAAATGGAGAGCTTTCAACCAGAGTTGTCGACTTAATTACCCCCATTGGTAAAGGTCAGCGTGGTTTGATCGTTTCACCTCCAAGAGCAGGTAAAACTGTTCTTTTAATGCGCATTGCTCAAGCTATCAAACAGAATCACCCAGATGCTTATTTGATAGTTCTGCTTATTGATGAACGCCCTGAAGAAGTTACAGAAATGGTTCGTTCTGTTGCTAGTGCAAACGCTGAAGTTGTAGCTAGTACTTTTGATGAGCCTTCTACGGATCATGTGCATGTCAGTGAAATCGCGATGGAAAAGGCAAAAAGATTGGTAGAAGACGGCAGGGATGTGATAATTCTTTTGGATTCAATCACAAGGCTTGCGCGCGCTTACAATTCCGAAGCGCCATCCGGCGGTAAATTGCTCAGTGGTGGTCTTGATTCCAATGCAATGCAGAAACCTAAAAGGTTTTTTGGTGCTGCCCGAAATATCGAAAATGGTGGCAGCCTTACAATTCTTGCAACGGCTTTGATCGATACCGGTTCTAGGATGGACGAAGTTATCTTTGAAGAATTCAAAGGTACGGGTAATATGGAAGTTCATCTCGACCGAAAGTTGGTAGATAAACGAGTGTGGCCAGCGATTGATATTAATCGGTCTGGTACTCGAAAAGAAGAATTGCTTATGCACCCCGATGAACTGGATAGAGTTCGGGCTCTTCGCAGAGTGCTTGCTGATATGCACCCAGTTGATGCGATGGAATTGATGGTGTCTAGGCTTAAGAAATGCAAAACAAATGCTGAATTTCTTATGAATATGAACATGGCTTAATACGCCAGGATTCCAGATGGATCTTGAATTAAAATACCTGAAATTAAAAACGCATTTTAAAAATGCCCGGGTTATTGAATCTTGTGCAGAATTAATAGGCTGGGATGAAAGAACGAATATGCCCCCTGGCGGGGCAGACCTTCGTGCCCTTCAAAATTCTGCTCTTTCAAAATTGCACCACGAACTAGTTACTGATTCTTGGCTTGGCGATGCCTTGATGGAACTTGCTTCTGAGTCTGGTGCTTTTCCTGCAGATTCCGACATGAGTGTTAATGCCAGAGAATGGTCTCGTGTATTTGCCCGCGCAAATAAAATCCCCGTTTCGTTGGTTCAAGAACTATCAACAACATTCGTATATTCCCAACAGGCTTGGCAAGAAGCTAGATCTCAAAACAATTTTAGCTTGTTTGAACCTTGGCTTGAAAAGATTATTAATCTTAAAAGGCAGGAAGCGAAATGCCTTGCGAATGGTCAGGCAAGTTATGATGCCTTGCTAGATGATTATGAACCGGGCGCAACTTCTGTTGAATTAGACTCTATTTTTTATCCGTTAAAAGATTCGATTATCAAAGTATTAAATAATTGTTCAAAAGAAAATAATCGCAGCCTGATTTTGGGAAACTATCCTGAACAAAAACAAAAGATTTTTAGCGAAATCGTTGCAGGCTATTGTGGGTTTGATTTTAATGCAGGTAGGCTTGATACAACTGCGCATCCATTTTGCTGCGGTATCGGGCCTGGTGACTGTAGGATTACCACTCGATTTAATCCTTTTGATTTTTCATCTGGTCTATTTGGTGTTTTGCATGAGGCAGGACATGGTTTGTATGAGCAAGGTTTAGATCCAGATCATTTTGGATTACCGACTGGAACGGCTGTTTCTCTTGGTATTCATGAGTCACAATCTCGTCTTCTTGAAAATCAAGTTGGAAGATCTTTGGAATTCTGGCGTTTTATTTACCCGCTCGCTATTAAGTTTTTCCCTGCACAATTAGCACATGTATCCTTAAATGATTTTCATAAAGCCATTAATCAAGTTCAGCCAGGTTTTATCAGGGTAGACGCTGATGAAGTCACTTATAATCTTCACATAATCTTTCGTTATGAACTTGAAAAGGATTTAATTTCACAAAGCCTTTCTATCAAAGACCTTCCTGAAGCATGGAATGCTAAAATGGAAACTTATTTGGGTTTGAAGCCTAAAAACAATGCAATGGGATGCCTGCAAGACATCCATTGGAGTGCTGGCCTTTTTGGATATTTCCCTACTTATCTGCTAGGAAACCTTTATGCTGCGCAATTTGTTGCCAAAGCTAAAACGGAAATATCCTGGAATGAAAAGATCCTTAACTCTGATATTCTGTTTGAATTACGTCAATGGCTTAAAAAAAACATTCATGTTCAGGGTAAAAGGTATCTGCCCGGAAAACTTTGCGAAAAAGTAACAGGGCAAAAACTCGATAAAGTATTTTTTGAACAATACCTTTTACAAAAATTTAATTCTTAGATTTGTCTAATCAAATATAAATGAAGTTTGCATTACTATTTCTTTTAATTCGTTAGTTTCAAAAGGTTTGCAAATTACCTTGTGGTTTTTCAATGCAGTATTTGTTGCGTAGTTTTTATCTGCCGTCATTAAAACAACTGCAGTTATGTTTTTTTTGAGCAACATTTCGGCTAGAGTAATTCCGTCAATTCCTGGTAATGAAATATCAATTAATGCTAGAGTTGGTGTAATCATATTTACTACACGGATCGCTTCTTCAGCAGAAGAAACAGATAAAATTTTGCAACCCCATTTAGATATGCTTTTTTGAATTATAAGCCGTGTTGATGTATCATCTTCCACGAGCAAAATTGATTTTTCTGATTCAAGCATAATTGGCCTTTTCAACAGATTTAGGATTTATCTACAGAATTTAAATTTGTTAAAGAAATTAAAATATAAGCCTTTATGAATATTAATGTTTAGACAATAATAATAAAGCAATTAATAAATTTAATTAGGGGTTAACATGAGAATTAAACAATTATCCTCAATTCTTTTGATTTTGCTTTTAATGGAAAATAATGTTTTTGGTGATCAAAACATGGATAAAGCTGCTAAAAGTTTTCTTGATAAACACGAATTAGCAATGCGCCCACTAGAAATCGCTGCAAACCTTGCTTGGTGGAACGCAAACACCACGGGAAGTTCATCTGATTTTGATAAAAAAGAAAAGGCTCAAAATAAAATTGATGAGGCTTTAGCCAATGCTAACTTGTTTCAAGAAATTAAATCTTTAAAAGATAATAAAGCAAAAATAACAGACCCAATCCTCTCCCGAAGTGTTGATGTATTGTTTTTGATTTATCTTGAAAAACAAGTCCCTTTGGATTTGCTCAAAAGATCCTCGGCATTATCAAATAAGGTTGAACAATCTTTTAATTCATTCAGGCCTGTAATTCAAGGAAAAGACAGCACTGAAAATGATGTTAGGGGCATATTAAAGAATTCTCTTGATTCCAATCTTCGTCAAGAAGCTTGGGAAGCTGGTAAAAAGGTCGGTATTATCCTTGAGAACGATTTGAAAGAACTTGTAGCCACTCGAAATCAAATAGCTCGTCATTTGAAATTTTCGAATTATCACGAAATGCAGCTTTTTTTAAACGAACAAAAGGCAAGTGATTTAATCAAGATTTTTGATCAACTTGATGATCTTACCCGTGAGCCTTTTCAGCAAATTAAAGACGAAATTGATTCAAAGTTGGCGTTGAATTACAAAATAAAAAAAGATCAATTGCAAGCATGGCATTATCATGATCCTTTTTTTCAAGAAGCACCTGCAATCTTTGGTTTAGATTTGGATGGTCCGTTTAAAAAAGCCGATTTACTTGGGCTATCACAGAAGTTTTATAAAGGAATTGGACTTCCTATTGATCGCGTTATTGCCAATAGCGATTTGTATGAAAAAAAGGGTAAAAGCCCGCATGCATTCTGTACTGATATTGATAGATCAGGGGATGTAAGGGTTCTTGCTAATGTTAAACCAGATGATTATTGGGCATCCACTCTTTTGCATGAATTTGGTCATGCAGTTTATAGTTCCAACAATAATAATATTCCCTCTTCTTTGCCTTATCTATTAAGGTCTGAGTGTCATATTTTGACAACTGAAGGTGTGGCAATGATGTTTGAACGTTTGACTAAGAGGTCGTCGTTTTTAAAAGCAATGGGTTTAAAAGTTGAAGATTCTGAAGGGTTTGATGCTGCTGCATCTAAAAATCTTAAAAACCGTTTGTTGATTTTTTCAAGATGGTGCCAAGTGATGCTTCGTTTTGAAAAAGGGATGTATGAAGATCCAAAGCAAGATTTGAATTTGTTATGGTGGACTTTGGTGAAGAAATACCAAGGTATTTCCATGCCTGTGAATCGGAATTCTGCTGATTATGCTAGTAAGATCCACATTGTAAGTGCCCCTGTCTATTATCATAATTATATGCTTGGTGAACTATTTGCTTCGCAAGTTCATCATGCCATCACCAAGGACTTATACCCTGGGAAATCGCCCTCAGAAGTTATTTATGAGGGAAATTTAAAGGTGGGTGAGTTTATGCGTAACAAAATTTTTTCATCGGGGAAGTCTCTCCCGTGGGATGAATTAGTTAAGTTTGCAACTGATAAACCATTGAGTGCAGAAGCGTTTTCGTTAGATTTTAAAAAGTAATATTTCGATTTACATGTATAAGGCCGTTGTTTTAAAAGGTGAATTAATGACTATTAAAAGAACAAAGTGCCAGGATTACATTAAAAAAATAAGTCATAAGAAAATAGAACCTCCACCGGTAGTTGATTCTTATTCTTGTAAAAAACTTATTGATGATGTTTTTCTTTCTTATAATGCGGGAAGACTTCGTGAAGCATGTCGAATCTATTCCGATAAAATGCTTGCTTCTGATTGTGTTGTTGGAGTTGCGCTTAGCGGAGCTCTTACTCCGGCGGGCCTAGGGATGTCTTGTCTTGTTCCTTTGATTGAAGCTGGATTTATTGATTGGATTGTAAGCACGGGTGCAAATATTTATCATGATACCCATTTTGCTCTCGGAATGGAGTTGCATCAGTCCCGTCCTGGTTTGGATGATCACCAACTTAAAGCGCATCAGGTGATAAGAATTTATGATATTGTTTTCGATTATGAGAATTTACTTGGTACAGATTTGTTTTTTCGTCAGTTGAGTCGTGGGGAAGCTTTTCAAAAAACAATGGGCACTGCGGAATTTCACAATCTTGCTGGGAAGTATCTTTCTGCTCACGAAGAAAAAACAAAAAATGTAGGAAAAAGTTTCCTTGCTGCTGCATACCGAGCGGGCGTTCCGGTTTTTACTTCTTCGCCAGGTGATAGCTCTATAGGAATGAATCTTGCTGCCTTACAACTTGAAGGTAATGGTTTGGCCATTAATCCGCTTTTGGATGTTAATCAATCAGCAGCAATTGTATACGAAGCCAAAACTACAGGGAAAAGCGGTGTTCTGATTTTCGGGGGCGGATCCCCAAAGAATTTTATATTGCAAACGGAACCACAAATTCAGGAAGTCCTTGGTCTTGAAGAAAAAGGGCATGATTACTTTATTCAGTTTACTGATGCCAGACCCGATACTGGCGGGTTGAGTGGAGCAACTCCTCAAGAAGCTATGACTTGGGGAAAAGTGGATGAGTCGCAGCTCCCTGATACTGTAACTGCTTATGTGGATTCAACTATAGCCATGCCTTTGTTATCTCTTTATGCACAGCAATCATGCAAGCCAAGAAAATTGAGAAGGCTGATGGATAAGTTGCCAGAATTGACGGATAAAATTACAAAGATTTATCTGTCCAATAAGAAGAAGAACGGTTCAGATTAAAATTGTTGTACAGCTCTTAAACCTTTATCAAATGAACTTATGATTTGATCAATCGGTTCATGGCCAACCGATACGCGAAGCAGTCCCTCGGTTATTTTAAGTTCAATTTTTTGATCCGAAGTCAGTTGTCTGTGAGATGTACTCCAGGAGTGACTTACACTTGTTGATGAGTGGCCAAGGCTGGGGCAAAAAGGGACATTGATTGCAGCTTGTAAAAACTTGTTTACTCCCGCCCTGCCCTTTGGGATTTCAACCGCAATTAAATGTCCTGGAAAGTTACCAAATTGTTTTAATGAGATTTCAAAATCTTCGTGGTTTTGTAAGCCTGGAAAGTCTACTCTTATTTCTTTATGGCTTGTTTTTAACCAGTTTGCTAATTCAAAAGCGTTTTTGCAGCTTTGATTTAATCTTAATTGCAATGTTTCTAAACTTCGTGATATAAGCCAACAATCAAATGGGCTTGCGTAGAAACCTAGATCTTTAACAGCTTTAATTATATTTTCTTGTCCTTGATTTCCTCCTACATAACCCATGGTTACATCACTATGACCACACATGATTTTTGTAAGGCTTTCAATTACGATATCTGCCCCATGATCTAAAGGTTTGCATAGTAAGGGGGTTGCAAAAGTATTGTCGACAACCAAATGTGTTTTGTTTTTTTTTGTAAGTAAACTTATTTCTTTAAGATTAGGCACCCGTAAAGTTGGGTTGGTAATGGTTTCAATAAAAAGAATTGAGGCGGGCGTTGATAATGCTGATTTAAGTTCGTTTAGATTGCATTCATCCACGATGTTGCATTGCACACCAAAACGAGTGAAATCTTTTTCTAAAATTTTTAGGGTTCGTCCGTAAAGCCTTTTTCCTGCGATAATTCTACTGCCTGATGATAGTAAGCCCATGAATACTGCAGAAATCGCTCCCATACCGCTGCCCGTAACTATTCCCCAATCGGAATTGTGTAATTTCGTAATTTCGTTGGCTGTTATGACTGCATTTGGATGGCCATCCCTTGCGTAAATAAATTCTTCTCTGGGATTTAGAATTGCTTCTTCGTACTTATCAAGATCAGCAAATTTATAGACTGATCCAGGGTAGATCGATGGAACGAGTGCATTTGATTTTTGTAGCATTGTTACCACACTAGTTTTTTAGCGGCTTTAAATATTCCCTTACTTTGTTCCGTTTTGTTTGGGTTCATACCTAGTTTTGTAATTTGGTTCATGGTCTCATCTTCAGATTTTAATGTAGTTTTCTGAAGGTATACATACCAAAATGAGGCCGCAATTGAACCATCGAGATCAAATACATAGATAGGCTGTAGCGATGAATTTTGTAGTTTTGAAATTTCAATATTTAATCTTTCTGCACTTATATTTGATTCTTCCAGTAGTAATAAATTTAATTTCATTCCTCGTTTTTCAAATAAAGACGTGATTGCTTTTGTTTCTTGTGTTGAAGAGTGGATGAATAATGCGGATTTAAATTTTTCTTTTACTAGCCAATCTATGCCGTCCGGATAGGGTAATAACCCAATTGCAACTGAATTGCTTAATAATGAATAACCAGGAATATCTAAAGGCAGGTTCTTGCCAATTAGGTTTTTAGATTCCGTTTCATTTTTGGAAATGGGTGGCTCTTTTGATTCATTTGGCTTTTCTTCATTTGGCTTTAATGTTGCATGCCCTGCTGCTGATTCTGGAGGAAGAAGTTTAACCGAACCTGAATACTGAGGTGTTTTTATTTTTTGCGAAATAGTGTCATTTGGCCCCGAATTTAAAGCTGGAGACGGGTTAGGAATGGGCGCACTTGGGTTGGGGTAGTATTGTGGTAATGGGTCCATAGGCGCAGGGCCTATTCCTATTGGCGCCGGAGTAGATATCGGAAGCGCAGTGGGGGGGCTGTCGTTAAGGTTCTTGGGGCTGCGCAATGTTCCAAATAGCTTGAAGCTTCCCGTGCTTGGGCGTTGAGATTGTTGATTACAACCAACCGTTAGAAGTAAGCATCCAGTTATCGTGATCACATAATATTTCATAAATATCTCCGTTTATCTTTGAACTTCCATTTAACCAAAAAACAATAGTTTTCTTTTTTAAAATACTTGTCATAAAGGCAAATACTTTTGAGGGAATTACGGTTGTGCAAGTTTTAACGGTGTTTACTGCCATAAAACCAAACCAATTTGGTTTCTAACGTTCTTGGGGCCTTATTTTGATTTAAGTTTACATTAGGGCTTAAGAGGGAAGGTAATTTTTAATAGCTATTCTTCTTAAGTCTAACTTTAGCAATAGGATACATATGGCAAGTTTTAAAGAAACAATTGCTGATCTTAATGCCCAAATAACTTTATTTGGTTCTTTTTTAAAAACTGAGCGTTCAGTATCGAAAAACACTTATGTCAGTTATTTGCGAGACCTTAAAAAATACTTTGAGTGGTCGTTGGAGCGCAAAATAACCAAGTGTATGAATCCGTCTCTGGATGATCTTTTGAATTTTGTTGAGTATTTGAAAGAAAAGGCTTTAGCTCATTCAAGTATAGCCAGGCATTTGATTTCATTAAAAAACTTCTTCCGTTTTCTTCGCATGGAAGAGAAAAGCACAAATCAATCTGTTGAATTGCTAGAAGCGCCTGCGCTTTGGACAAGAATTCCCTTCGTTTTAAGCCCTGAGTCTGTGACAACATTATTAGAATCCCCGAATTTGGAAGACCGTTATTTTTTGAGAGATCGTGCTATTTTGGAATGCCTTTATGCAACCGGTTGTAGGGTTTCTGAAGTCGTAAATATGGAACTCAAAGATCTTCACCTTGATTCAAGTTTTATTACATGCACTGGAAAAGGTAGAAAACAACGAATTGTTCCCTTGGGTAAAAAAGCGATTTTGGCAATCAGGGATTATCTTCAAAATTTAAGACCATTGCTTGTAAAGATTCAAGCAAGCACAAGTATGGTTTTTGTGAGTAAAGCAGGTAAGCCATTAAACCGGATCATTATTTGGAAGCAAGTTAAAAAATATGCTTTAAAATCAGGACTAAACGGAAAAATTAGCCCTCATACCCTTAGGCATAGTTTTGCTACCCATCTTTTGTCTGGCGGTGCTGACCTTCGTGCTGTTCAAGATATGTTGGGGCATTCGAATATTCGAACAACGCAACTTTATACACATGTTGACAGAAACAGGCTTAAATTAATTCATTCCAAATTTCATCCCCGCGGAAATAAAAAATAGAATGATTTTTACTTTGTAATTTGTTATTAAATACTTAATTGAATTTTTATCGATGTTTCTTTGTTTAAATCATATGGTTACCTATAATGATTTTTAATGATGGAGCATGGTTTTTTTAGATTAAAGAAAAGGTTTAAGGTCATGGATTTTGATCTTTCAACATATTATCCGGTTTTTATTTATGCAGTATTTGTATTCGGTTTTGCAATTTCTGCACTTACCGTTTCTCATATTTTAAGCCCAAATAAAAAGACTTCAGTCAAAAACATGCCTTATGAATCAGGCATGGATCCTTTTGGTGATGCAAAAAAACAGTTTGATGTTAAATTTTATCTTATCGCCATCCTTTTCCTTGTATTTGATGTTGAACTTTTGTTTTTATACCCTTGGGCTGTTTCGGCTTATGCTCCAGGGATGGCTACTTTGCCCTCAGTTTTTCTTGGGCCTGCTTTTATTGAAGTACTTTCATTCGTTTTTGTTCTTTTTATCGGTTATATTTATGCTTGGAAAGCGGGAGTCTTTCAATGGCGCTAGAATTTTTAAAAGATAATTTTGTTGTTACTAAATTAGATTATCTTGCTAGCTGGTGCAGAAAATACAGCTTGTTTCCTATGCCTTTTGCTACTGCATGTTGCGGAATTGAGTTAATGGCAACCGGGGCCAGCAAACATGATATCTCTCGATTTGGTGCAGAAGCCTTTCGTTTTTCTCCTAGGCAATGCGATTTAATGATCGTTGCTGGCAGAGTTGTAATGAAAATGGTTCCTGTCATGCAGCGAATTTGGCAACAAATGCCCGAACCAAAATGGTGTATCTCGATGGGCGCATGTGCATCCAGTGGTGGGGTTTTTGACACTTACGCAGTGGTTCAAGGGATCGATCGATTTATTCCTGTTGATATTTACGTGCCTGGTTGCCCGCCTAGGCCTGAGCAGTTGTTGCAAGGGATCATCGATCTGCAGGAAAAAATCGCAAATACTGGAACTATTTTTGGGACAGAGTTCGGTAAGAGAAATGTTTACGAAGGGCCAAGGCCACTTAGTAAATTTTTATCACCGGATCAAAGTGTACAAGCTCCTGCAAATTTCCGAAGTTCCACCAGAACAATTTAATTTGATTTTAAGGGGATTACTTTGAGTTTTGCTGATATCAAAGAAAAATTGACTGCTAAGTTTGAAAAACTGAACCTAGTATTTTCGTCTTTTAGGGATAATGACAGGGTCGTTGTTCCATCTTCTGATCTTTTTGAAATTCTAAGCTACCTAAAAACAACTTTTTGTTTTGATATGCTGATTGATTTGTCTGCAGCTGATTATCTTCATTTGCAAGGAGCAATTCATCGTTACGGGGTTTGGTACGCTCTTTTAAATGTTGAAAATGGCGAAAGATTGATTGTTAAAACCCATCTTGATGACCCTGATCCTAGGCTTCCGTCGATGTATGATTTGTGGAAGGGCGCAGATTGGATGGAGCGTGAAGTTTACGATATGTATGGAATTGAGTTTGAGGGGCATCCTGATCTTCGAAGGATTTTGTTGCCTGATGAATTTGTAGCTTTTCCTCTGCGTAAAGATTACCCTTTGCGTGGAATGGGTGAAAGGCATAACTTTCAGTCCGTTATTCGTTCTGAATCGTGATATTGGAGTAGGATTAAATGCCTTTAAATTTGGCTGATGCCATACCTGATACAAGTTCGCCTGAAAGAGAGTTTCTCTGGACACTCAATTTCGGTCCGCAGCATCCTGCTACCCACACTACTTTGCGTTTAATTCTGACTCTTGATGGCGAAGTAGTAGTTCATGCAATTCCAGATATAGGCTTTTTACACAGCGGTTTTGAAAAGCTTGGTGAGCATCTTGATTTTAATCAATATGTAACCATAGTTGATCGAATGAATTATATTTCCCCAGTATCCAATGAGATATCTTGGCATCATGCGGTAGAAAAATTACTGGACATAGACTTAACTCCTCGTTGCAAATACATTCGCACGATTTTTGCTGAATTAATGCGGATTCATGATCATCTTGTTTGTTGTGGTGCAGCAGCATTAGATCTTGGTGCCTTCACTGCTTTCTTGTACGCATTCAATTTACGTGAAAAAATCAATGATATTTCTGAAGTTGCTAGTGGGCAAAGGTTTCATCCTAGTTACACCAGAGTTGGTGGCTTACTTTGTGATGTTAATGATGTTTGGATTACAAAAGTTAGAGCTTTTATTAAATTGTTCTACACAGCTTATGCTGACTTAATGAAGTTACTCCAAAGAAATCGAATCTTTGTTGACCGAACTAGAGGCGTTGGTGTTCTTACTAAAGAAGAAGCTATTAATCGCAGTGCTACAGGTCCAGTTGCCAGAGCTAGTGGTGTTACTCGCGATCTACGAAAAGATCAGCCTTATCTTGCTTATAATGATTTTGATTTTAAAGTCGTTTGTTCTACTGAAGGTGATTGCTATGCGCGCTTTCTCGTCCGAATGGAAGAGATGGTTCAGAGCATTAAAATCATAACCCAAGCTATCGAGAACATTCCTTCAGGCCCAATTAACATTGATGTTAATTCCAAATTCGTAGTTCCCAACCAAATGTCAGTTTATCGCAGTATTGAAGGTTTGATTCAACATTTTGAACTTCATATGACTAATCGACAGTGGGAAACTCCAAAAGAAGAGATCTATGCTGCCACTGAATCTCCGAATGGGGAGTTGGGTTTTTACATTGTTTCTGATGGGTCTGGGGTGGCATACCGAGCAAGAACTAGGCCGCCTTCGTTTTTACATTTTTCTTTGTTTCCGCATTTGATTGTTGGTCATCAAATTAGTGATATTCCAGCAGTTTTAGGCAGTATCAATATCATTGCAGCGGAGTTGGACCGATGAGCTCACTGAAGCCTGAGATTGTTGAAAAGATAAAAAGTTTGATACTTCTTTACCCTGCAAAGCAAGCTGTAACGCTTCCTGCTCTGCATCTTGTTCAGGATCAAGAGCGCTGTGTTTCTCAGCAAGCGATTGTTGAAATTGCTGATCTTCTTGAACTGAGCCCAGCAGAAATTCATGACACCATGAGTTTTTATGGTTTCTTTAAAACTGAATCAAACCCTTTGGGCAAATGCAGGCTTTGGGTCTGTCGCAGCCTTGCTTGTGATCTCCGGGGGGCTGATGATTTGCTCAATAACTTGATTACGAAATTGGGTGTTGCACCGGGGCAAACAACTAAAGATGGTATGTTTACACTTGAAGAAGCAGAATGCATTGGAGCTTGCGAAGGAGCTCCTTGTGTTTTAATTAACGATGTACATTCGCTTAATGTTTCAGATGCCGACAGATTGATTGATGATATTCGAAAAAAGCTATAGATTTTTATTATTCTAAGCTGAAGGGGTTTTTATGGCAAAATTCGAGCCAGTACTTTTAAAAAGAATTGCTAAAGATAATAGCGATCATATTGATTCGTACATTGCGGATGGTGGTTATCTTGGATTGAAAAAAGTTCTTAAGGATATGGCTCCTGCTCAGGTTATTGATTTGGTGAAAGCATCGGGTTTGCGAGGTAGAGGTGGTGCTGGTTTTCCAACAGGGCTCAAGTGGACTTTCTTACCTAAAGACCATCCTGGTCCAATTTATCTTTGCATTAATGCTGATGAGAGTGAACCCTGCACTTTTAACAATCGCGTATTAATGGAAAAAGATCCTCATCAAGTTCTCGAAGGTATTATCCTTACGAGTTACGCTGTTGGGGCAAGTAAAACTTTTATCTATGTGCGATACGAATATGGTGACGCGTATCGATCCATGGAACGCGCCGTGCAACAGGCGTATGACAAGGGTTTACTTGGTAAAAACATTCAAGGTTCTTCTTTTAGCCTTGAGGCTGTTATGCATAAAGGTGCAGCAGCTTACATTTGTGGTGAAGAAACTGGTCTCATTGAAAGCTTAGAAGGAAAAAGAGCTTGGCCTCGGATTAAGCCACCTTTCCCAGCTATTGAAGGGGCTTTTCGTAAGCCAACCATTGTCAATAACATTGAAACGGTTTCTTGCGTTAAGAATATTATCGATTTAGGTGCTGACTGGTTTAAATCCATTGGTATTGCACCTGATCCCGCAAATCCCAGAGATGCAGGCAGTTATGGGCCAAAGTTGTATTGCATTAGCGGGCATGTTAATCGCCCTGGGCTTGTTGAACTACCGATGGGAATTTCTGTTCGCGAATTGATTTCCGAGCATGGCGGTGGCGTTTGGAAAAATCGTAAAGCCAAGGGGGTTATTCCTGGTGGTAACAGCATGGGCTTTATGACCGAAGCTGAACTTGATACTAAGTTGGATTTTAATGGGCCCGGTAAAGTTGGCTGTCTTGGTCTTGGTACTGGTGCTGTGACTGTATTTGATGATCAAACAAGTATTGTTGATGTACTTTACAATATTTGCAGATTCTTTGCTCATGAATCTTGTGGCCAGTGCACTCCTTGCAGAGAAGGCACTGCTTGGATGTTTAAAATCATTGATCGAATTCGCAAAGGCCATGGTAGGATCGAAGACCTTAATATTCTTGAAGAGGTAGGAAATCAAATTGGTACCATGCCAGGCACTACAATTTGTGGGTTGGCTGATGGTGCTGGTTGGCCTGTTAAAAATGCTATTCGAAAATATCGTAATGAGTTTGAGTCTTATATTAAAAATGGTGATAAGAAAGTTAGAACTTTGAATTTGCAAATGTCTCACCATTAATTGACCTATTTATTATCGGAGCTTTTGGATGGCCACTGTTTACATAAATGATAAAGCTGTTGACATCGGCGACAAGAAATTAAATCTTGTTCAAGCCGCTGAATTGGCCGGTGTAACCATTCCTCATTATTGCTACCACCCTGCCCTTTCAGTGGTTGCTAGTTGCAGAATGTGCCTTGTCGAAGTTGGCGAGAAAAAACCGGATGGTACGGTTGTTATGCAGCCTAGGGTTATTCCAGCTTGCCAAACTCCCGCCAAAGATAACACTGTTATTCAGACTGCTACTGCTAAAAGTAAATCAGCCCAAGCTCAAACTCTTGAATCCATTCTTTTAAATCACCCTTTGGATTGCCCTGTATGCGATAAGGCGGGAGAATGTAAGCTTCAAGATTACAGTTATAATTATGGTAACTCTGAAAGCCGTATGGTTGATGAAAAAAATACGCCACCTAATAAGCCTGATCTTGGTAATAACATCAGCCTTTTCACCGATCGTTGCATTATGTGCTCTCGCTGTGTGCGATTTACTCGTGAAATATCAGGCACTGCGGAATTGCATGTAGTTAATCGTGGAAGTCACGCTGAGATTGATGTATTTCCTACTGAGCCTTTGAATAATAAGCTTGCTTCCAATGTTGTTGATCTTTGTCCAGTGGGTGCCTTGGCAAGCAAAGATTTTCTTTACACTCATCGCGTTTGGAATTTGAAAACTCAGGATAGCGTTTGCGCTGGGTGTTCTACTGGTTGCAGTATCCACCTTGATACCAATAAGAATGTTGTTTACAGGCTTCGCCCTCGTGAAAACCCAAATGCTCAGGGGTATTTCATGTGTGATGATGGCCGTCTGGGTTATCATTATGTTAATTCATCCAATCGTATTTCTAAACCATACATGAAATCAGAGTCTGGCACCGATCTTTCTTCTTGGAAAGATATATTGCCGGCCTTGCGTGCTGATCTCATTGCTGTGGCTTCAAAGACTCCCTCTGGAATTGCCGTAATGCTTTCTCCTTTTCTTACGGTTGAGGAAGGTTTTTTGTTGGCTACTTTTATTAAGTCGATTTCTCCGAAGTCGAAGTTGGTGCTAGGTCCCGTCCCAGTAATTGGTGAAGATGATCATTATCCAAAAACTAGAGGTTCGGTTGCTCCAAAGGTGAAATTTACCATTCGCAATGAAAAGTGCCCAAACAAAAAAGGTATTGAGCAAATTATCAAGCATTTTGAAGGTGATGTTATTCTTGTTTCGGATTATTTGAATAAAAACACACCCGAGGCTTTGTTTATTGCTGCAGGGTATCAAGGCGAGGAAGTTTCATGGTTTGATAATAATCTTCTTGGGTTATTTAAGAAAGTTAAGCTTTTAATTACGCAGGATCTTTTTCCTAGTGCTTTAACAGATGTTTCAAAATATATTATTCCATCTGCTGCTTTTTCTGAAAAAGAAGGTACTTTTGTAAATTTTGCAGGTTTAGCTCAGGAATTGCACTGGGCTTGCGTTCCATTAAAACAAGTTCGAACTGATGGTCAGGTATATTTAGATTTGCTTGAAAGAAAAGGGTTGCTTCAGGCTGCCAATATTAGGGATGAAATTGCTAAATCAATTCCCTATTTTTCTCGATTGGCTGGTGGTAAACTCGAATCAGATGGCGTACATTTGGAAAACATAGCCTAATTTAGGTTTATGGTTTTTGAAAGGACTGGAATGAGTCTGGAATTTTCGCTTCTAATTACTGTTATTTTGATTTCTGCAGTTCTTGGTTGCTTGAACGGCGGGGTAGCCTACCTTATTTTGGTTGAGCGTAAAATTTCCGCTTGGGTCCAAGATCGTGTTGGCCCTAATCGTGCGTTTTATGGCATCCTACAACCTATTTGCGATGGCGTTAAATTACTTCTTAAAGAAGAGATGATCCCCAAATATGTAGACAAGCTTTTTTTTATGATTGCTCCTGCAATTGCGCTTATTACGGCTTTTATGGCCTTAGCTGTGGTTCCTTTTGGTCCAACTAGTCCTTCCCCAATCCTTGTTGATTATCGCCAAAGCTCTCCTACATACAAACTTGCAGTCTGGCCATCTACCCAGGTTGAATATGATGCCGTGATGCTTGCCGACAGGAGTCATGCCTCGGAAAATAAATCTGTTTCATTCGAAGATCAGGTTAAAAACTATAATTCTCATATTCAATTTGTTCTTGCTCCCCATGTTGATATTGGGATTCTTTTAGTTTTTGCAATTGGTAGTTTGGGCGTTTACGGTGTGATCCTTGGTGGCTGGTCTTCTAATAATAAATACAGTCTTTTGGGGTCATTGCGTTCGAGTGCCCAGTTAATTAGTTATGAAATTCCGCTAGGTTTATCTGTACTAGGCGTCGTTCTTGTAACAGGTTCACTTAATCTTGAACGAATAATTCAGCACCAGGTCGATCATGGCTGGAATGTTTTGTTTCAACCATTGGCAATGGTTCTGTTTGGAACTTCAATTTTTGCTGAATGTAATCGACTTCCTTTTGATTTACCAGAATCTGAGCAAGAGTTAGTTGGTGGTTACCATACCGAATACAGTTCAATGAAATTTGCTCTATTTCTATTTGGTGAATACACCCACATGATTACAACTAGCTTTCTTATGATGGCTGTATTTTTTGGTGGATGGCATCTGCCTTTTATTACCGATCCTAATGATTTTTCGATTTTCGGAATTGCTCTTAAATTTGCAATTGCTGCCGGTAAGACCGTTGGCTTTATCATTTTCTACATGCTTATACGGTGGACTATACTTAGGTTCCGTTTCGATCAACTTATGCACCTTGCATGGAAGATAATGCTTCCTATTTCTTTAGCTAGTTTCACTATGTTGGTGTTTATTATTCATTTTAAACCGATTGGTCAGGAATCAATCTGGTTAATGAGTCCTGTATCTTTGGCAATTTTGCTAGGGTCTGGTTTTATTGGTTTAAGGATTTCCAAGCCATCTGCTGCTTCCACCAAAACCAAGGTTCCATACTTAGGCCATGGTGCGGGTTATTCTGTTCAACATGATTCGAAAATTCGATTTGAAAGTTTAGGCAGATAAGTTTTTACTGTCATTAAAAGGGGTTGGTATGAAGGCTGAAGAAATATCTTGGGTTAAATCTCCTGAATTCGGAGTGATGGACCAGATTTTTTTACCTGCTATTTTTACTGGTATGGTTACAACTTTAACACACATGGGTAATACGCTTTTTAGTTCTAAAGATGTTGTAACTCAACAGTTCCCTGAACAAAGACCAAATTTACCTGCTAATTACCGTGGTGTTCATCGCCTTAATCGGGATGATGAGGGCCGAGTTAAGTGTGTTGCCTGCTATATGTGCTCTACCGCTTGCCCCGCACATTGTATTGATATCGTTGCTGCTCCATCCCCTTGGCCGGATCGAGAAAAATATCCCGAAGTATTTGTTATTGATGAACTTCGTTGTATCTATTGTGGCATGTGTGAGCAGGCTTGCCCTGTTGATGCTATTGAACTTACCACTCTTTATGACCTCACAGGCCATAGCCGTGAAGAAATGATTTTCAATAAAGAAAAACTTCTGAGTGTTTTTGATAAAACAGTTGCTATGGGAACTGATCCCGTTCGTACAACTCATGGTAGGTTAGGTGTTGCTAGTGAACCAGCCTCTCGTGGGGTAACAGGATCTTCCTCAATGCAGACTTAGTAATTTGTCCAATAGTTATTTCTTGTTTTGTTTATTGGTTGGGAAGTATTTTAATGAATGACCAATCTTGGATGACCCTGACAAACCTTTCGCTCCTCTTTGGGTGGCTTGCGGTTTACTTTTGCTTGCCAAAAAGAATTTCTGGCTCAAGTCGATTAATTGGTTATGGTGCTGGTTGTATTGCTTTAATTATTTCCGCTATTCAAATTTTTACCACTTACTCATTTAATCCTGAACTAGTGCTGTTTTGTGTTTTTTCATTTTTTGCGATTGTTGGTTCTTGTCTCATGATAGTTGCTCAAAACCCTGCCCACGGCGCTATTTGCTTTGCTTTGACAATTACTAGCACGGGTGGGATTTTTCTTCTCCTTGCAGCCCCGTTTGTTATGGCTGCGAATATTATTGTTTACGCTGGTGCTATTATTGTTACTTTCCTTTTTCTTCTCATGCTTGTTAATCAGCATAATGCGGATCTTGCAGATTCTGAAAGCCGTGAACCTTTTCTTGCTTCAGTTACAGGTTTTATTTTAATGGGTTCCATGATTTCAATTCTTACTGCTTCGTTTTCTTCCCAGTCGCTTTCTGGCAGTCGTAATGAAATTGAGCTTATTGTTAATGAAACACAGCAAGCACTTAGCATTACGAATTTATCCGAATTAAAAGCCAAAGTTATTAATGGCGATAATTATGTGGTTACTAAACTAAAAAATGCATTAGGTGGAAGTGGTATATGGGTAGAAAGAATTGAAGTTGATGTGCAAAAAAATGGCACGCTAATGATTAATAAATCAGATGATATTGTTGAAATTAAAGCCGCCCTTACTTCTTTAGTTAGTATTGGAACCGAATATTTAAAATATCGATCTTTATTACGGCCCTCTATCGCTTTGGTTGGTAATTCGGGTGCTGATCCTAGTTTGCCATTGGGCAAAATACGAAAAGATCAATCGGGGAGGCCAGCAATGCCTGCTGATAATACAACATTCTTGGGTAAACTACTTTTCTCCGATCAGTTGATAGCAGTTGAATTGGCGGGATTGTTGCTTTTAGTTGCCACCATTGGTGCGATTGTCATTGTTCGCCAATTGCCAACGAAGGTGAGTCCATAACAATGCTAGATTTAAAAATATATTTGATCTTGGGCGCAATATTGTTTTGCATCGGACTCATTGGTTTTGTTTCTCGTAGAAACATGATAACAATGTTTTTAAGCGCAGAACTTATGCTTCAAGGGGTTGCAATTAATTTCCTGGCATTCTCTAGATTTAGAGGCAATCTCCAAGGGCAATCTTTTGTCCTTTTTATACTTTCAGTTGCAGCTTGCGAAGCTGCTATTGCACTTGCTTTAATTGTTATTCTTTACCGGGCGAAAAATTCCCTTGATGTGAGCAAATGGCAGGATTTGCGTGAAGAAGATCTTGAGCCAAATGAAGACCAAGAAATTTTGTTGGTTGACTCCTATCATATTCAACCGATGCCTACATTACCTGTAGCTGGTCACAGGCCTGCCAAAGAAGAGGATGCAAGCCATGTATGATGCTATGGCGTATTTATGGATGATTCCTGTAATTCCTATTGTTGCGGGATTTATTACTTTTATTATTGGGCCAAGCCTTCTTCGTTCTCAGGCACATTTACCTTGCATTATTGCAGGCTTGATTTCTTTTGTTTTATCTTTAGTTGTTCTTAATGATGTGGTTAAGGCTGTTGAATCCAACGATATTTCCAACCCCTCTTCTGTTTCTGTTTCCTATTTTGAATGGTTCCGCACTGGTGACCCAAATCTTGTTGGTGAAAACATTAAGACTGCAGGTTCATTAAAGGCTGAATTCAGCCTTAGGTTAGATCCTCTTTCTTCCGCAATGATAGTAATGGTTACTTTTTTAGGTACTCTTATTGCTGTATTTTCTACAGGATACATGAGAGACCATCATGGACATATTGATCCTGGCTACCCTCGATTTTTTGCGTCTGTTTCTCTTTTTCTTGGATCCATGTTAATTCTTGTTCTTGCCGATAATGTGCTATTGCTATACGCAGGTTGGGAAGGCGTTGGGCTTTGCAGTTATTTGCTTATTGGTTTCTGGTTTGAAAAGCCTTCCGCTTGCAAGGCTGCACGAAAAGCATTTTTAGTTACTAGGCTTGGTGATGTTGCATTGTTTTTAGGCTTTGCTTTACTCTGGGTTTCCTCAGGGTATCGCCTTGATTTTGACGGATTATTAACTCTTTCTAATTATGATTCTGGTGTTGGCTTGGCTTGCTTCTTAATGTTTTTAGGAGCTTGTGGTAAATCTGCTCAATTTCCTCTTCATGTTTGGTTGCCGGATGCTATGGAAGGCCCTTCCCCGGTGAGTGCCCTTATCCACGCTGCTACTATGGTTACTGCAGGAGTTTATCTTCTTGCTAGATTTATGCCTCTATTTGCCTCCGTTCCCGAAGTTCAAATGGTTGTTATTGGCATTGGAGCTTTTACCAGTCTTTTGGCTGCTTTAATTGCATTAACTCAGACTGATTTAAAACGAATACTTGCTTATTCTACAATGAGTCAGCTTGGCTATATGTTCATGGCTTTGGGAGCGGGTATTGATGTTAAGTCTGCCCTTCCAATGTTGGCCCTAAGTGCTGCGATTTTTCATCTTTTAACCCATGCCTTTTTTAAAGCATTACTTTTTTTAAGTGCGGGAAGCGTTATGCATTCAATGCATGATGTAATTGATTTAAGACGTATTGGAGGCTTGAGAAAGGTTCTTCCGTTAACACATATTGGTTTTTTATGTGGGGCTCTTGCACTAGCTGGGTTGCCTCCGTTTGCTGGTTTTTGGAGTAAAGATGAGATCTTGAGTGTGATCCATGAAACTTCAAAGCATTCCAATTACCCTTGGTTCTACATACTAATGTGGGCTACTGGTATCTTTGTCGCTTTTTTAACAGCTTTCTACACTTTTAGAGCCTATTTTCTTACTTTCTGGGGTGTCCTAAAACTTCCCGAGGAATGTCATGGTGAAGTTCATGAATCTCCCAAATCGATGACATATCCTTTATTGCTTTTATCTGTTTTTGCAGTTGGAATCGGGTTTGTTCTTTCAAATTCTACACCTTTATCAATCGAGAAATTTTTAGGGAAAACCCCTGGTTATGTTTTGTTAGAACACCATGATCATGATTGGTTAACAGTTGGTTTTGCAACTGCCTCTGGTTTTGCAGGCTTGATACTAGCATTTGTTTTTTATGGTAAAGGTGGGGTGACCTTGTCCGAACAATCATCAGGAAAGTCAAACTTTGCTATTGAACTAAGTAAAAACAAATTCTTTTTTGATGAGATTTACAACAAACTTTTAATTGCTCCTCTTAATTTAGTTTTTTATTGCTCTAGAATTTTTGATCAGTACATTCTTGATGGTGTCGTAGATTTGATTGCTCATATCCCACAGATAATAGCGCAGTTGTTTCGACCTATTCAAAACGGATTGGTTCAGTTTTATGCCCTTGCGATGATTTTGGCGGTAACTGTATTCCTGATAGCCCTAGCAAGATCGATGTAGTGCAAAATGAGTCAATTAGTATTACTTCTTTTATTGGTTCCTTTGGCGGGCGGATTAGT
>CAMDHK010000014.1 GCA_945897965.1 Candidatus Kuenenia stuttgartensis
CCAAGAAGTTGTGAGGTCACCAGAGGTTGGCCCAAAGCCTTGAGATGGCAAGGAACATGTTGCCCGACTCTTAAATCGACGGGGGCGAAATCAGTTTTTAGCAATCCTTGCATATGGAGGTTCCAAAGAAAGCTGGTGAATTCTTTAATCTTAAGTTGATTCAAGTTGCTAGTGGAAGAGATTTTGAAAAGCCGTTAAGGAAATGATGTACAATATCGTTGCAAAGGTGCTTTTGTCTGGGTTTTTGGCCAAATCTAATGATAGCCCGGAGCCCGCCTAAAAGGATGAGGGAAGATTCCTTTGGGTTTTGAATGATGAATTCTTTTTGATCTTCTGCCTGTTTAAATAACGATTCCACGAGTTGGATTACATTCCAGCGAGTTTCTTGCCAAGGAAATTCAACCGAAGTTCGTTGAAATGCCTCTGCATGAAGAATAAGGTCAAACAAATGGGGCCTTGCATCAAAAAGATTGATGGATGTTTCAAGAATAACAATAAGCTTGTTTTTGCATGAAACTTCAACTTCCACGGCATTTTCGATGAGTTTCATAAGTTCAGTGGAAGCATCTTTAAGAAGGGCAGCATAGAGTTCTTCTTTGTTTTTAAAATAGCGATAAATGGTGCCTTTCCCTACCCCAGCCCCAAGGGCAATATCATCCATGAGGACTTCGTGGAATCGTTTAGAGGCAAACATAACCTCTGCAGCGGCTAAGATTTTCTCTTGTGGGGGCGCAGAATTTATACTCATTTCGAAAACCTTGAAACTAGATGATTGACTAGTGATTAAATTCAATTTAGAATAGAACTGACCGGTCAGTCAATACTTTATCACCTACCGCGGTGGCTTTCAATAGCCTTGGCTTTTAATAGCCTTGTACAACGGAGATTCTTTCTGATGTTTCTTTGTAAGTACTTTCTTTGCGTTTCCAATTTCCGTGCCCTTGTGGTTTTATCTCTATTTGTAATTCTATTTTCTGGATGTTCTAAGCAAGGTCTGGAAGCTCCTAAAGGTGGTTCCGAAGTCCGTCCTTCCCAAATGAAACTCAAGCGCAAAATTGAGCTCTATAAAATCCAAAAGCAACCTTTTCAAGCTACCTTGGAAACCGTTGGGCACCTTGAGGCTGAAGGACAGACTGATATTGCCGCAGGTGTTAGCGGTGTCGTTGATGATGTTTTATTTCGTGAAGGCCAATGGGTGGATCGTGATACTTTATTGGTCCGGATTGATCAAAAGAGACATAAGGCCAATTATGATTCCGCTCTCGCAATGGAAAAAAAGGCTGAGACTGCATTTGTTTTAAGTCGTGATCTTGAAGGGTTGACTCGCCTTGCAGGAATTGGAAGTTCGTCAGAAGATCGGGTTCGAGCCGCAGGAAATTCGAAACTTGCAGAAGCAGAAGCGTTACAATCCAGAGCCGCTAGGCAACTCGCAGAAAATAATTTTAATCGCTCTCAGGTTAAGGCGCCTTATTCGGGGCAAATCAACCAACGCAAGGTTACCGTTGGTAGCTATCTTGAAGATAAAACCGTGATCGCAACAATTGCCAACTTAAGTCGAATTCGCCTGGTGGGATATATCCCTGAAAAATCTGCGCCTAGTTTAAGAGCTTTATTAGATAAAGAAGAGTTTCTTAGGTCTGCATGTTTGATTTCGAACACTTTGATTTCACCTTTTAATGCTCTTACGATTTCCGCAGCAGATGCTTCTTCCATGTTGCCTTTTGGTTATGAAATGCGATTTACTCTTCGTGCTTTGCCTCGGGAAAATCTTACTGCCCGATTGTTTTTCATCAGTTCGGTTGCAAGCCCGGACACCCACATGTTTGAATGTAAGGGAATGATTGATCAATCCGTATTTTCGTCGCAGTTGAGGCCGGGATATACAGCAAAAATCATATGTGATCTTCCTGGTAAAAAAGATGCCTTAGTGGTTCCTGAGGAAGCTGTTCGCGCTAGTGAAAAAGGGTTTATAATTTTTCAACCAATGCCCAGAGTTACTGCTGACGGATCCGTTGAGTGGATCGCAAAGCCCAGAACATTGCAACTTGGTTTAAGAAAGCCCGGAGTTGTCGAAGTCTTGGAAGGTGTAGGGGAGGGCGATTGGATTGTTCGCAAAGGCGCCGATGCCCTTGAAGAGGGAACTCCCGTAGATGTGCCAAAGGCAATGGAAGAAGAGTTGTTGAAAAAGTTTAAGGAAGCTAAAAGTAAGTAACCAATACCTGTTTGGTGGATAATGACCCTTTCTGATTTAAGTATTAAAAATCCTGTGTTTGCAGTTATGATCAGTGCCGCACTCGTGGTTTTTGGTGCTATTGCCTATCGTGGTTTGGGGATCAGCCAATTTCCTGAACTTGATTTTCCGGTTGTTAGTATTAACACCACTAGAGAATCTGCTTCACCAGAGACAATGGATTATGATGTTACCGATATTATTGAGGATGCTGTTTCAAGCGTTGAAGGCATAGATTACATCCAGTCTCAAAGTTTGCAGGGATCTGCAGTAACCACGGTGTTTTTTCGGCTTGAAAGAAATATTGATGCAGCGATGCAGGATGTGCAAAATGCTGTTTCTTCTGCTATGAACAGATTGCCCACAGATATAGACCCACCTGTTATTTCGAAAGTTAATTTCAATAAGTTTCCGATTATTTGGCTGGGCATTCATGGGCAGAAGCCTCTTCCTGAAATCAATCGCTTTGTAAATGATATTCTTAAGCAGCAAATTCAAACAATTCCGGGTTGTGGTGGAGTGATGTATGGTGGCTTGCGCCCTAGGAATATGCGCATTTGGATCGATCAGGAAAAACTAGAGGCCTTTCATATTGATGCATTGGATGTTTTTCGTGCGCTGCAGGCTGAGCATGTCGAGAAACCCGCTGGTTATCTAAAATCAGATAAACGAGAAATTAATGTAAGGCTAATGGGCGAAGCGAAGACCCCTAAAGAATTTGCTAGTTTGCCAGTTATTTCAAAACCAGATGGCTCGATTGTTACTTTGGGTGATGTTGCAATTATTGAAGATGGTATGACCGACCGAAGGTCTTTTGCGAGATTCAATAAGGAAACAACCGTTGGCGTTGGCGTAATGCGAGCAACAGGGGCTAATGTTGTTCAAGTTTGCGAAGAAGTAAAACGAAGGCTACCAATTTTGCGTGCCCTTGCGCCCGAGGGTGTTGAGATAGGCATATCAACCGATTTCTCGTTGTTTATCAAAGATGATATCGAGGAAGTTAAACATTCACTTGTCATGGGGGTTGTGCTCACCGCATTAGTTGCGTTGATGTTTTTAGGGTCTATGAGTTCTACCTTGAATGTTTGTGTATCGATCCCGGTTTCCATCATGGGGACATTTGTTGTCATGAAGTATCTTGGATTTACTTTAAATTTTATGACACTTCTTGGACTTTCGCTTTCTGTAGGGGTGGTGGTGGATGATGCTATTTTGGTGCTCGAAAACATTTACAGGCGCATGGAGAATGGAGAAACCCGGTTTCAAGCAGCTTTTAATGGGTCTAATGAGATTTCGTTTGCTGCATTGGCCTCTACACTTTCAATCGTGGCAATTTTTATTCCTGTTGCATTTATGCAGGGCGTAGTCGGACAGTTTTTCTTTCAGTTTGGCATTACGGTTACGGTTGCAGTTTTAATTTCTCTGGTTGTTTCGTTGACAATAACACCGATGCTCTCCTCTTTGTTTTTAAAGCTTCATAAAGAGGTTTTAATCAAACCGCCCACTATGCGGGGGGCGATATCTTTGCCAATTAATCTCTTCAGATACACATGGTGGGGTGCAGACAAATATGTTGTTTATCCCCTTTTGGTTTTTCCTACTCATGTGGTGATGAGTTTTATGGAATTCGTTTACAAGAGGGTTCTTCGATTCGCTGTTGATTATCCGGTCGTCATTCTTCCCATAGCTTTTAGCTTTGCCTGTTCACTTGGCTTTTTAGTTACAGGCTTGAAAATTCCCCTTCCTCCTTGGCTTAGTGCTAAAATTGGCACCCCAGCTATTGTGATCAAGCCCATAGGAACAGAACTCGTTCCTAGCGAGGATCAAAATCGTTTTGTCATTAGTTTGATTTGTCCGGTTGGGGTTAGCATTGATTATGTTGAGGAAATGATTGGTAAGTGTGAAAATGTTCTTGTCAATTTGAAAGATCCTGTGACGGGCGCTGAAATTATTGCTGCGATGTTTTCTTCGATTTCTATTCGACCCGGGATGCTTATTTCTGAAGGGGTTGTTTTTATCAGATTAGTTTCCTCTATGGATCGAACTTTGACTCAGACTCAAATCATTCAAGATGTTAGGAAAAAGCTTTCGGCTCTTGCGGGAGTTAGGCCAATTGTTTTAGATCTTTCCACTCAGGGTTTTACTCCCACTAGGGGTTTCCCTATCGATTTTGCAATTCAGGGGCCCGAGTGGAAAACGGTTGTTGAGTATGCCGAAAAAGTTCGTCTTCGCATGATTGAAAGCGGCATGGTTGCTGATGTTAATTCAGACTATCGGCCTGGTATGCCTGAGGAACAGCTTTTTCCCGATCGTGATAAAGCAACAGAGATGAATGTACCCATTAAGAAACTTGCATTTCTTTTGAATGTAGCTTTTGGGGGTGTGCGCAATGGTCGATTTACTGATGAAGATAAACGATATGATGTTCGGATGAGGCTTTTGGAGAATCAGCGTGATACGCCAGATCTTTTAAGCCAATTGAACATCAGGCAAGAAATTCCTTTATCTGCAGGGGTTAATCCGCCAACAATTCCCATCAATGATATTAGTCAGCATAGAACTGTTTCGACCCTGCCGTTGATTAACCGTTATAATCATTTGCGCAAGATAGAAATTACTGCCAACATGAGCCCAGGTGTTTCACAGGGAGAATCCATTGCTCGATGCAAACAGATTGCTGAAGATGTTCGGGAAGAAATGGAACTCCCTCCAAGTTATCGTTCTGTTCAATTAGGGAATGCCAAGGCGATGGCGCAAACCATTGATAGCATGTGGCGATCACTTGTGTTTGGTTTTTTGGTGGCGTATATGATTCTTGGAATCCAGTTTAATTCTTTTGTTCATCCATTAACTGTTTTGTGGGCAGTGCCTTTTGGTGTTACGGGCGGACTTCTTGTGCTTTGGCTTTGTGGAGATACGCTCAATCTTATGAGTATGATTGGTTTAGTTCTTCTTGCTGGGTTGGTTAAAAAGAATTCGATCATTCTGGTGGATTGTGCGAATCATTTTCGTGAAGCTGGCAAAAATGCCAGAGAATCAATGTTGGAAGCTGGCTTTGTTCGCCTAAGGCCAATTATGATGACTTCTCTTGCTACCATTGCTGGGGTTGTACCGCTTGCATTTGGCTTTGGTGCTGGTGCTGAAAACAGAGGGCCACTTGCTAGAAGTGTTATTGGTGGAATTTTTCTTTCTACCTTGATTACGCTCATCGTTGTTCCTTCGTTTTATGTTCTTCTTGAAAAAATAAACCATTGGCTTAACTCATTATCCAAGGGGGTTAAGGCTTCACCGGTTCTTCCGCCTGCTTCTAATATCAAACAATCTAATCAAGCTGCATTGCAGCCCATCGAGGTTTGAAAACACTATGAGTTTGCCTGCTTTAAGTATTCGAAACCCTGTGTTTGCTGTCATGGTTTCTGCTGCGATGATCATTTTCGGATGGCTCGGCTATCAAGGCTTGGGGGTTAGTCAGTTTCCTGAAATTGATTTTCCCGTTGTTAGCATTGCGGTTACTAGAGAAGCAGCTTCGCCCGATATCATGGATGGGGATATTACTGATGTTGTTGAAGACGCAGTGGCTAGTGTGGAGGGTGTTGACTATATCATGTCCCGCAGCATGGAGGGCATCAGCCTTGTCACCGTTTATTTCAGGCTTGAAAGAAATATTGATGTTGCAATGCAAGATGTTCAAAATGCGGTGAGTGCTGCTAGGCGAAGGTTGCCTGTCGATATAGATCCCCCAGTGATAACCAAAGTTAACCCTAATAATCTTCCTGTGATGTGGCTGACATTATCTGGGAGCGCCCCGCTGCATCGAATCAGTGATTTTGCGGAGAAAGAGCTCAAGCAAGAAATTGCTGCAATTGCCGAAGTTGGTGGTGTTCAATTTGCGGGTTTACAGGCACGATCCATCCGAATCTGGGTTGATCGAGATAAGCTTACAAGTTTCAATCTTGCTGCAGATGATGTCAGGCAGGCAATTCTGAAACAACATGCTGAAATGCCTGCGGGGTATATTCAAAGCAAAATGGTGGAGTTTAATCTTCGAACCATGGGCGAAGCTTATTCTGTAAATGAATTTCGAAAGCTTTTGGTTACGCAAAGAGATGGGCAGCATATTCTTCTTGAAGATCTTGCGGTGGTTGAAGATGGAATGGAAGACCGAAGAAGCTTGGCTAGATTTAATCGCATGCCTGCAATTGCTGTTGGAATTCGAAAAGCAATTGGCGGAAATTTGGTGGGCTTGTGTGAGAATGTAAAGAAGGAGTTGCCTCGGTTGCGAAAAATGTTACCTCCTGGTGTTGAGCTTAATGTGCCTGTCGATTCCTCGGTTTTTGTAAAGGAAAACATAGATGAATTAAAACTAACCCTAATGCTTGGTGTGCTATTTACAGGAGTTGTTTGTTATTTGTTTCTTGGATCGATTGGCACAACGGTGAATATTTGTCTTTCCATTCCAACATCCTTAATCGGAACATTTTTCTTCATCAATTACGGGGTGAAGTTTTTTGGTTGGCCTCCCTTTACCATCAATTTGATGACACTTCTTGGCCTTTCTCTTTCTGTTGGTGTTGTTGTTGATGATGCAATCTTGGTGCTTGAAAATATTTACAGACTTAGGGAAAAAGGTTTGTCAATGATCGATGCTGCTTTACAGGGAGCAAACGAAATTAGCTTTGCTGCCATTGCCTCCACCTTTTCCATTGCTGCGATTTTTCTTCCCGTTGCCTTCATGTCGGGAACCATAGGTAGATTTTTCTTTCAGTTTGGCGTCACAGTTAGTGTGGCTGTCATTCTATCGCTCGTGTGTGCTTTAACCCTCACCCCCATGCTTAGTGCTTTTTTTCTCAAGCTTGCTCATGAGGAAGAAAAGGCCCCGCGCCCAATTCATATCGTCCTTGTTTTGTTGATTAGTTTGATGATTCAAATCCCTTTGATGATTTTAAAACTTTTTGCAGCGACCGGTTCCATGCTCGAATCTTATTGCTGGCCCGTCAAGTTCTTCTTTAAATACCTAGGTAATTCCTTGCCCATGTTTCTTGACCCTTTTCAGTTTCTTTCTGGAAAACAAGCATGGATGGCTTTTTCCTTAGAAGTTGTTCTCGAGGTTTTGGTTATTGTTTTGTTTGTACGCTATTTTAAATTGGGGCTCTGGGCTGTTCAATTTTATATTTTAAAGCCATTGTTTTTGACCCCTACAGACTGGGCTTTGAATCTTACAACATCTGCTTATTCCAGGTTGTTGGGGTACTCACTTAAACATACTAATCTTGTTCTTGTCTTGGGGGTTTTCATAGCCTTGGCAACTGGCCTTTTTTTGGGAATTGGAATATTAGGTCAGGAACTTGTTCCTAGCGAAGACCAGAGCAGATTACTAGTTCATGTGGTTGCCCCGGTTGGTGCTAGCATTGATGAAATTGGAAATTTGCTTGGCCGCTGTGAAACTATTCTTTCTGATCGGGATGAAGTGGCGGGAATTATGACTGCAGTTGCAACCGAATCGGGCTTATTGATGAATGAAGCTGATATTTTTGTTCAGCTTGTTCCCCGATCTGACCGCTCGCTGACACAGCAGCAACTTGGCCCTTTAATCCGAAAAGAACTCATGCAAGTTGAAGATGTACGGGTTGTGGTTCGAGATCAATCGACCGAAGGTTTTACGCCTCAGCGCGGTGACCCGATTGATTTTTCCATTCAAGGGGATTGGAAAATTCTACCCGATGTCGGCCGTAAAATTATTGATTCGATGAATTACTCTTTGACCAAAAATAATCTACCTTTGCTTACCGATATAGATATGGATTATAGGCCCGGTATGCCTGAAGTTCAGGTTACTCCAGATCGCGAAAAACTTGCATTATTGGGCATGCCTGTTTCCCGCCTTGCTGAAAGTATCAGCCTTCTTGTTGGGGGCGAACGCGTTGGAAGATTTACCGATAAGGGCAGGCGTTATGATGTCCGGGTCCGGTTCCAAGAACAAGAACGAACCTCGCCTGAAAATCTTCTTCTTATGACTCTCAGAGCAGGCGATAACAAGCTTGTTACTGTTGAGGATGTCGTGCAAGAACTCAAAACTGTTTCAACTCTTCCTGTCATTAATCGTTACAACCATCAACGTAAAATCGAGATTACTGCCAACACTTCTGAAGGTGTTTCTCAAGGCGAAGCAATTGCTAAATGTAAAGAACTTGCAACTGGTCTGCTTCCTGAAAATGTAACTTTAGTTGAATTAGGTAATGCGAGTGCGCTTAAAGAAACAATGACAAGCCTTATGTTTGCTTTGATGTTGGGTATTGTTATTGCATACATGATTTTAGGAATTCAATTTAATTCATTTATCCATCCATTTACCGTTATTCTTGCAATGCCTTTTGCGGTCACTGGCGCATTGATCACACTTTGGCTGACAGGTGATACATTAAATATGATGAGTATGATTGGATTTATTCTTCTCATGGGTTTGGTAAAAAAGAATTCAATTATTCTTGTTGATTACACCAATCAATTAAGAGAGCAGGGGATGGGCGTAGAAGAAGCCTTGGTTAATGCCTGCCCTGTTCGATTGAGGCCTATTCTTATGACATCGATCGCAACAATTGCGGGTGCAATTCCTGCAGCTTTTGGTGTCGGGCCTGGGGCCGAAACCAGGGCACCCATGGCGCGTGCTATTATTGGTGGTATTTTGTTTTCGACTGTTGTAACTTTGTTTCTTGTTCCTGCTTTTTATCTTTTTGCTGAACGATGGCGCAGCTTCGCCAGCTTTCTCGCAAGGGTTGAGGATGGCCCCAATCCAAAATAATTCTTACGAGCATTTTTTTCATGGATGAAATAAATTTGGTAACGATTACATTTCATGAAGGAACTCTTGTAGTTAATGGTTTATCTCAGGATTTAACTCAAAACCTTCCTTTTCTTTTGCCCGATCCAAGAACCAAAAATTTCCGGTGTGAGGCCATATATTACAGGGCCCTCATTCAAGGTTTGGTTTCACTTAAAATTGTTTTTAAAGATTCAGCTAAGCTTTACCAAAATCAGGAATGGGTGACCAAAGATGTTCGTCAGCCGTTTCCTTATCAATTAGAAGCTCTTGAATCTTGGTGGAGCAAAAAATCACGAGGGGTTGTTGTTTTGCCCACCGGCACAGGTAAAACATTCCTTGCAGTTTTAGCTATAATTCGTATGCAGCGCCCCACTTTGGTTGTGACTCCTACTATCGATTTGATGAATCAGTGGCATTCAGTTCTTTCCACTTCATTAGGGGTGCCTGTTGGGATGATGGGAGGTGGGACCCACGAAGTTCATGACATCACCGTTACCACTTATGATTCCGCGCATATTCATTTGGCAAAGTGGGGCAATAAATTCGGCTTTTTAGTTTTTGATGAATGTCATCATTTGCCTGGTTCGGTTTATTCAAATATCGCAATTGGTTCTATTGCGCCATTCCGTTTGGGCCTTACAGCAACCCCCGAAAGAACCGATGGCAACGAAACAATGCTTGAGCATTTGATAGGTCCCTTTGTTTTTCGAAAAGAAATTGGAGAACTCGCAGGTAGTTATTTGGCTAGTTATGAATCAGAAATCATTCATGTAGACCTTTCCCCTGATGAAAAAATTGATTACGAAAATGCAAGAAAGTTGTATCGTGATTACCTTATAAAAAGAGGGATCAGCCTTAGAGATCCTAGTGGTTGGCAGCGGTTTCTTGCGGAAAGTTCACGCTTTCAAGAAGCGAAAAAAGCCTACGATGCTTTCAGGTTGCAAAAGAAAATAGCGTTGCATTCAAAAGCAAAAATTGATGTCTTAGAAAACCTTCTTCTTAAGCATGCGAATGATCCCTGTATTATTTTTGCTGGCGATAACACGATGGTTTATGCGATCTCTAGGAGGTTCCTCATCCCTGCTGTTACGCATGAAACCAAGGCTAAAGAGCGAAAGCAAACCTTGGATAAATTTAAGTCTGGGGAATATCTTGCGGTCGTTACCAACAAGGTTCTTAATGAAGGGGTTGATGTTCCTAGTGCTGGCGTTGGCATTGTGCTTTCAGGTTCCGGAACTGTGCGTGAGCATGTTCAGCGATTGGGCAGAATCTTACGTAAGTACAAAGATAAACGCGCCATTCTTTACGAAGTAATTAGCAGGAACACCAGTGAAGAATTAACCAGCAAAAGGCGTAGGGAGCATGATGCTTACAGGAAATAAATTGCTTGCGAAAAACTACAGGGGGAGACTTCTGGTCAGTTACCTTGACCCTTCCGATTCTAGATGGGGTACGGTTGTAGAATGGATTTTATCCAAGGGCAAGGATCTTTTGGGGCAATCAAGAAGTGTATTTGAAGAGGAAATAAATGAGTATCCCGGTTCAGTTCCTGATGCTTTGGTGTTTGCAGGGTTGGTTAAAGTTTTTTCGGACAATTGTACTTTTGAACAATCTACAGAATTTGATGCGATAAAAATCAGGGAACTTGTTTTCTCATTAGCTTCAAATTTCAAGCAGGAAGGAAAGTTATCTTCCGATATCGAAGTTCGTAAAAATATTTTTGAACTTGTAGGGAAACAAACTGAAGTTGATCCAAATCTCATCGATGCTTTGTTGTACTCCGATCTTGAATCAGAAAATAAACTTTTAGCTATACCCAAGGTTAATGCCCAAAATTTAATGCATCGGTATAATCTTTCGCTTGCCCAAGGGGCATTGCTTAACTCGTTGAATATTGTTGTAAAATTACCTTCATCGACTCCCCCAGCAAGGTTAAGGCAGTTAACACGATGGCTTAAGTTTCAGCGATTGTTGTGCGCAGTTGATAAAAATAAATCAGAGGGTTTGACCCTGCAGATTGATGGGCCATTAAGCCTTTTCCGAACAACCCAGAAATATGGTTTTCAAATAGCCTTGTTTCTGCCTGCTCTTTTATTGTGCCCAGAATTTGAATTGGAAGCTGAATTGCTCTGGGGCAAAACTAAGAAGCCCTGCAAATTCCAAATTACCAGCAATGATGGTTTGGTTACCCATTACGCAGATTCTGGCATGTACCGGCCACCGGAAAACGATGCGTTTCTTCTTTTGTTTAAAAAAAGAATCGATGAATGGGATATATCGGACACTATATCCGACCTTGATTATTCTGACGATTTACTAATCCCAGATTTTGTTCTTAAGAGGAAAACAGATCAAAAAATTGTTGGCCTAGAAATTCTTTGGAATTGGAACACTGTCATGGTTGAACGAAGAATCAAAGACATGGAAAAGCTTAAACTTCAAAAGTATGTACTTGCCGTAGCTGATAAAGGTAATTTGGGAAAAGACAAATTAGCACAAATACCTAAGTCAGTTTATTTGTTTAAATCCTCGCCATTGCCTCAGGAAATCGAGAAAATAATTAACGCGTTTTGATATTTAAAGCTGTTTCTCTGCGATCTCCAGTGCCCGAAGTAATCCTTTTGCTTTGTTGAGCGTTTCTTCATATTCCTTGGCTGGGTCACTATCTGCAACAACGCCTGCTCCAGCTTGGAGATAGGCCTTTTGACCTACCAAAACCATTGTTCGTAGCGCAATGCATGTGTCCATGTTGCCTGAAAAATCAATGTATCCAACTGCCCCGCCATAGGGCCCTCTTTTGTGCGGTTCCAAATCGTCGATGATTTCCATTGCTCTTACTTTGGGGGCGCCGCTCAGTGTTCCTGCAGGTAGGCATGACTTTAATGCATCTAGTGCAGTCATTTCCTTTTTTAGTGTGCCTTCTACCGTGCTACATAAATGCATGACATGGCTGTATTTTTCAACAGTCATTACATCAGATATTTGAACTGTGCCAAACTCTGCAATTCTACCTACATCATTCCTGCCCAAATCTACAAGCATGATGTGCTCTGCTCTTTCTTTGGGATCAGATATAAGGTCTTGCGCTAAAACCTTATCTTCTTCTTCGTTTTTGCCCCTGGGCCTTGTTCCTGCAAGGGGGCGTATGGTCACATGGCGTTCTTCCACCCTAACCATGATTTCTGGTGAACTTCCAATGAGGCAGAGTTCATCAAAGCGAAGGAAGAAAAGGAACGGGCTTGGATTTACAACTCTGAGAGTGCGGTAGATATCAAAAGGTTTGGCTTTGGTTTCTGTTTCGAGTCGTTGGCTTAATACGATCTGGAAAATATCGCCTGCATTAATGTATTCCTGACATTTGACCACAGCTTTTTCAAAAGACTCTTTGGTAAAATTGGATTTGTAAGGTTGGGAGACTTTACCCTCTGGCTGTATGTCTGTAATTTTTAATGTGCACTGGTTGTTTTGAAGTTGATGTACGATTGCATCGATTTTGTCACATGCCGTCTTATAGGAAAGTTCTTTATCATTATCTGTTATGTGCGCATGCACAACTACAGCGATAGTCTTGTTGATATGATCAAAAATGACCATGTGATCATAAAAACCAAAACATAAATCAGGTAAGTTTCTGTCGTCTGTTGGAGTATTAGGCAGATTTTCTACATATCGGACTGTGTCGTAGCCAGTAAAACCAACTGCGCCCCCACAAAAACGCGGTAAACCTGCAATATGTGGTGAGCGATATTTGTTGATGTATTCCTGTAAAAGCGCAATAGGGTCGTTATGCTCTGAAATACTTTGAATAAAAGTTCCGGATTGACCGGGATTTCGTGTTTCTATCGTGACGGTTTTCTTTTTAACACTGAATCTTAAAAACGGATCTGTCCCCAGAAAACTATAACGGCCTACTTTTTCCCCACCTACAACGCTTTCAAATAGAAAAGACCATTTATCGTGGGATAATTTGCAATAAGCACTTACAGGGGTAAGGGTATCTCCTGTTAATTGCCTGAAAACCGGTACCATGCTGTTGTTTTTTGCATGTTCTAAGAATGATTCGATATTTGGCCGGTGTCCCATGGGATTTATTCTTTGCTAGGTTAAAACAAAATTTTATACCTGTAAGCCGTACGCCATACCACTTATTTTAAAAATAATCGGTCATGAAATCATCGTTGATACTTGACCTACTGATATTTGCTTGCATATTTATATATGATTATTCTATGAGATCAGAGGGGTATTTGGAATTCCAATGCATTGTTATGGCTGTAATACTTCAGTATCAAAAGAGCAAGAACGCTGCGGTTCTTGTGGGTTTCCGTTGAAAATTGTATGGGAAAAATGTGATAATTTTGCAGATGCTGCGGCTGAATACCAAAACGAATGGCTGAAATATCAAGAAGACCTTACCGCCAATGCTTCGAATATGAGTCTATTGCCTTTAATTGGGGTTTATTTTGGGGTCAGGTGTATATTTCTAGGCAATGAAGGGTGCAAAAAAGCTCGCCTTGTCAAAAAAAATGAGCTAGCAAACCGTTTTATTCATATTCGTAGGTTGGGTGTTTTCGGTTTAATTACAAATCTAATTTCATTACTTTTCATAATTATTGGGGTGATTATCCTTATTCGAACCCCCTGATTTTGTTTGATAGTTATTCTTTTCTGTTTTTGGCTAGCAATCAAGCGGTTCTTCCTAGCACTTATAAAAGTTCCTCTGAGATTTAGTGAGTACCTTAAAACATGAAATTTTAAGGTTCATCTGGTGTTTTTAACTAATAAAACTTACTATTAAATCATGTAGTATTTTGAAACGAAGGCAAAAACTCTAAAGGTGATTCATGAGTTCGGAAGTAAATCCAGAACCTAATAAAGATCCCGAAACCATAACTCAGGAAGTTAAATATTCCCAGGTGAGTGCAAGGGTTACAGAAAAAGTTTCCAGCGGTGTTTTTTCGTCGGGCGCTTTATTACTAAATGGGCAAAATGAGTTTATTTTAGATTTTCTGCAAAGAATGGTTCAGCCACAAAGGGTGGTAGCTAGGGTTGTGATGAGTCCTCCCTCCCTTCTAAGTTTTTGCAATGCCCTTGAAGAAAACCTTTCGATGTTTCAGGCTAAATTTGGTGCGCCCCAGCAATTACCACCCCCTCCGCCTGGTTCTGTCCCATTGCCAATTGACGAGTTATATGCGCAATTGAAAATTGCAGATGAAATGCTGGAAGGTTCCTACAGCAATGCTGTGATGATAAGTCATAGCCCAAGTGATTTTGTTTTTGATTTTATCGCAACTTTTTATCCCAGAAGTGTGGTGTCTGCTCGGGTATTTATGTCTGCATCACAAATCCCTCCTTTTCTCAATACTTTGAAAAAAGGGTTTCAGCAATTTAAAGATAAATTAAATCCGCCCCCATCCTCTGGCCAAAACCTGCCGCCACCTAATTAACATGATTGCTATCAACAAAATAACTTTTGGTGTTTAAGCATGAATGAGCTGGATTCATTGCCAGTAGCTTTGGTAATGCCTGAGTTAATCAATGCGTTGGGTAATGGTAGTGCCGCAGTGCTTCATGCGCCTCCTGGAGCAGGAAAAACGACTCTTGTTCCTATTGGGTTAATAAAAGCGGGATACGAAGGCATTGTTTTAATAGAACCTCGTAGGTTGGCAGCCAAAGCTTCTGCTCTACGGATTGCCTATCTGCAGGGATCAAAAATTGGGGATTTAATTGGGTATCAAGTCCGGTTTGATTCTAATTATTCCAGCAAAACAAAATGTTTGGTTGTTACGACTGGAATCATTTTAAATTGGTTGTCTTCCGATCCCTATCTTTCTGATTGCAAAATCCTCGTCTTCGATGAATTTCATGAAAGAAGTTTAGAGAGTGATCTTTTATTAGGCATGGCTAGGTTGTTGCAAAAAACTGTGCGACAAGATTTAAAAATTCTTGTGATGAGCGCTACGCTTGATAGCCATAAAGTTTCGGCCTACATGGATGATTGCCCAGTGATCTCTAGCATGGGGAAAATGTATCCTGTCGAGATAAGTTATCAAGTGTCTAAAAAAGATTTTCGCCTAGAAGATGCAATTACTTCAGAAGTTTTTAATATTCAACAAAAAACAAAGGGCGACATCTTGGTGTTTTTGTCTGGGATGTATGAGATTCTTTCTTCCAAGGCGCAACTTGAAAAACAGTTTCCCGGATTGGACATACACATTCTGCATGGCGATTTGCCAATCGAAGTTCAGGAGAAATCTTTAAAAAAAGCTCCGCGAGACAGGGTGATATTATCCACCAATGTTGCAGAAACATCAGTAACGGTTAATGGTGTTAAAGCAGTGATTGATTCAGGGCAGGCGAAAAAAAGTTTCTTTGATAATAGATTGGGTCTGAATAGTCTGGAGACAATTCGTATTTCCAAAGCATCAGCAGATCAGCGAGCTGGTAGGGCAGGCCGGGAAGCCCCAGGTTTTTGTTCCAGGCTTTGGTCTGAAAGAGACCAAATTATGCGTGAGGATTTCGATAGACCTGAAATTCATCGAGTTGATTTGTCTGCAGCTTTGTTACGGCTTTTTGCCTTCGGAGAAAACAACTGGGAAGAATTCCCTTGGTTTGAAAAACCTAATCGCCTTGCGGTTGATAATGGAATCAAGCTTCTGGAAAACTTAAAGGCTATCCACCAAGGAAAAATAACCCCCCTTGGTTTAAAGATGAATGAAATTCCACTTCATCCCAGGCTTTCTGCTATTTTGCTAAAAGGGGCTAACAAATCTCTTCGCCAAGTTTCACTTGCCATAGCTATTCTTTCAGAGAGATCCGTATTTAGTCAAACTTTTGATGGCTCAAATTTCAGGCGTGATCAAAGTGCTTCTAGTTCAGATGTTCTCGATGTAGTTGAACTTCTTGAACATTATCAATCATTCAAAAATTCGATACAAAGTAGCAATGTAATTCCCGATCGGGCAGCAAATGTTTTTCGGGTCCGGGATCAATTGATTGCTTCATTTGGTGGAGATAAAAATCTTGAAAATACTGGAACAGAGGAAGATTTTCTTCGCGCAATACTAGCTGGGTTTCCGGATCGTGTTGCTAAAAGACGAGAAAAAAAAGACCCGAAAGCTTTGATGGTTGGAAATCGTGGCGTTGTGCAATCGAAAAAAAGCATGGTCAGGGATCATAGCTTTTTTGTTTGTGTTGATATTCAGTCGGGCGATGAAGAATCAATTGCAAGAATGGTGTCAGGTATAAATGCGGATTGGTTAGACCCTGTTTTTAAAAGGACCCAACGGGAGGTTTTATACGATCCTGGTTTGAAGAAACTCATTGCAGTTCAAAAATCGTATTACATGGATTTGGTTTTAGATCAAAAAGATTCGCATTTGACCCAAGATGATTTGAGTGGCGAAATATTGCATCAGAGTTTGATGAGCCATTTGAAAGAGGTTCTTCCTGTTTTTGATTCCCCTGCAGGTCAATTATTGGAACGGATAAATATTTATGGGCAATTGTTTCAGAATAAAAATTTCCCGATGATTGATTCAGATTCTTTATTGGAGCCTTTATTATGGCTCTGTAAGGGTAAAAAAACACTTCCAGAAGTTCGGGATGGAGATTGGTTAAATGCGGTAAGAACAATTCTTTCTCATGAACAGTATGTTACTTTGCAAAAAGAACTGCCCGAGAAGTTGACACTGCCTTCAGGAAAAATTGTTCCCCTGAAGTACGAGATAGGGAAATCGCCATTGCTTGAGGCAAGAATCCAAGAATTATTTGGCTGGAAAGAAACACCCAAGCTTGGTGGGGGCAAACTTCCGTTATTAATTTCTTTGTTGGCTCCTAATTATAGATCCCAGCAATTGACTTTGGATTTAGCCGGTTTTTGGAAAAACACCTATCCTCAAGTTCGAAAAGATTTGCGGGGCAGGTACCCAAAGCATGCTTGGCCAGAAGACCCTCTTAAAAACGAAACGGAACCTTAAATCTAAGGTCCCGTTTAAAGTTGTTTATAAAAGTTAAACTTTAAGCGTTGTAAGTGGAACTTGAAACATCGCCCCCACGGCCAGTCCAATTGGTGTGGAAGAATTCACCCCTTGGTTTATCTGTTCTTTCGTAGGTATGCGCGCCAAAATAATCACGCTGAGCTTGCAACAAATTAGCAGGTAGCCGTTCTGTTCGGTAAGAATCAAAGAACGACAAAGCAGTGCTCATTGCTGGTACTGGAATGCCTTTTTTGATTGCCAAGGCAACGATGTTTCTCCAGCCTTTTTGTGAACGTTTCATTTCTTTTTTAAAGTAACTATCAAGCAAAAGATTGCTAAGGCTTTTCTTTCGGTCGAATGCTTCTTTGATTTTACCAAGGAACCTGCTGCGAATAATGCAACCGCCTCGCCACATCAGGGCGATTCCACCATAGTTTAATTTCCACCCATACTCCTTGGCTGCAGCTTGCATCAACATATACCCTTGGGCATAGCTGACAAGCTTAGAAGCATAAAGAGCGTCGTGAATATTTTGGATGAGTTTTTCTTTCTTACCTGAGATGTTAGGCTTGGGCCCTTTGATGGCCTTTGAAGCAATAACTCTTTCGTCTTTAAGTGCGGAAACGCATCGAGCGTAAACGGCTTCAGAAATCAGCGTTACAGGCATAGCCAATTCTTGGGAGTTGATTACAGTCCATTTGCCTGTACCTTTTTGGCCTGCTGCATCTAAGATTTTTTCAACCATAGGTTGCCCATCGATATCTTTGAAGTTTAAGATGTCTCTGGTAATTTCGATGAGATAGGAATCAAGCTCACCCTTGTTCCATTCCTCAAAAACTTTATGCATTTCATCGTAAGAAAGACCCAAACCTTTATGCAAAATATCGTAGGCTTCGCATATCAATTGCATGTCACCATATTCGATCCCGTTGTGAACCATTTTTACATAGTGACCAGCGCCACCTTCGCCCACCCAATCACAGCAGGGGGTTCCATCTTCAACCTTTGCGGAAATATCTTGGAAGATGGCTTTGACATGATCCCAAGCTTCGGGGCTGCCGCCTGGCATAATGCTAGGGCCCCGACGGGCACCTTCTTCACCACCTGAAACACCCGTACCAATAAATAGAATGCCCTTTGATTCCAAATATTGGGTTCGCCTTACCGTATCACCAAAAAGGGAGTTTCCACCGTCGATGATGATGTCGCCTTTTTCAAGATGTGGAAGAATTTGTTCGATAAAGTCGTCAACCGCTTGGCCAGCTTTAACAAGCATCATGACGCGTCTTGGTTTTTTGAGCAACTTGCACATTTCTTCAATACTATGGGCGCCAATTACTTTGGTACCTTTGGCTTCTTTGGCAAGAAAATCGTCAACCTTGGAGGTGGTTCGGTTATACGCAACCACAGTGTAACCATGATCATTCATGTTAAGAATTAGGTTTTGGCCCATTACAGCCAGACCAATTAATGCGATATCGCCTTTGGGTTCAGAATTGCTCATAGTTATTTCCATTAGAAAAGATGAAAACAGTGTCATTTAATATTTGAGGAAATGCCAAGCATTGCCAACTCTTAATGACTTATAAATGATAATCTAGGCATAAATTGCTCGTTTGGCTAGCAAAACATAAAAATTGTAGTGAAGAAGTTTTACTGGTAATTTGTGGGCATGATAGAATATTTGATTCACGAAATGATTAGCTTAATTAAAAAGGTGCAAAAATGGCAGCAAGTATTTTTCCGATGGTGTGTCCTAAGATTGATCCTGCCCCGATATTTGAGTTATTCCGCGGGAATTATGCAACAGAGTTGCTCACCGCTTCTGTTGTGCATTTTAATCTTTTTGAAGAAATAGCTCTTAACCAAGTAGGAAATGAGTCATTGAGAGCCAAATTAGGGCTTGAAAGACGAGCTTGGGTTGTGCTGATTACTGGGTTAAAAGCTTCCGGGCTATTGTTGGAAAATAATGGGAATCTTGCCCTTTCTGAAATTGCAAAATCCACGCTTCTAAAAGATTCAAGGCATAGCATTGCTTCCTATATTGGCTTATCTGGGCAAACTTCTGGTGTGCTAGAAATGGTGAATCGACTCCGAGTATCAAAACCAGTTCATGCTGATAAGCCTGATGTAGGCGCTGCTTTTATTTTTCGTGAAGGCCTAGATTCCGCAATGGATAAAACCGAGAGTGCAATGAATCTGACTTTGTCCCTTTCTGGTAGGGCTATGAATGTTGCACCAGTGCTTGCAGAAAAACTCCCTCTTTCAGGTAATAAGATCCTTCTGGATGTTGGTGCCGGTAGTGGACTCTATTCGATTGCGTTGCTTGAAAAAAACAAAGATTTAAATGCCATACTATGGGATGGCGCAGAGGTTTTGAAAGTTGCTGATAATTTTGTAAATCAAGCAGGGCTTGCGTCAAGGGTTACAAGCCTTTCGGGTGATATGTTCGCAGATTCTGTGCCCACAGGCGTGGACGTAGTTTTGCTCTCAAATATTTTGCATGATTGGGATGAACCCGAATGCGTTCGCCTTATCAATAAACTTGTAAATGCCCTTCCAAAAGGCGGCCTGCTTCTTGTGCATGATGTGTATCTAAATGATGAGCTTGATGGTCCCTTGGAAATTGCTCTGTATTCTGCTGCTCTTTTCTCTCTTACCGAGGGTAGGGCTTATAGCAAAAAAGAATATCAGGCATGGTTAAATGAAGCAGGGATGACTTTGGTTAAAGTCATCCCTACGCTGGCTCATTGTGGAGTAATGGTTTTTTCTAAATAAGTTGTTAGACGCCCATTACATTATAGCCACAATCAACATAAAGAACTTGGCCCGTGATTGCGGATGCCAAAGGGCTACATAAGAAGGCAGTGGCGTTTCCAACTTCATCAGCTTCTATCGGGCGTGGCAAAGGCGATCTACTGGTAGCGTGATCGATCATTTGGCCGATATCACCAATGGCTTTTGCAGCACGGGAAGCGTAAGGGCCTGCGGAAATAATATTAACCCTAATGCCTTTTGGTCCCAAATTACTTGCCAATTGTTTTGCATCAATTTGCAAAGCAGATTTTGCCGTAGACATTCCACCACCATAATGTGGAACAACTCTTTCCCCACCGATGTAGGAAAGGCCAACTACGCTTGTGCCGTCTGGCTTGTTTTCCATCAAAGGAAGTGCAGCCCTACTAAGAGCGGTAAGGGAATAAGCACTTACACTTAAAGCCGTGAGGTAAGCAGCTCTCGTTGTGTTGACAGCGGAGTTTTTTATCTCCGGGCTGAATGCAACAGCATGAATAAGAATATCAACAGATTTTACCTGCTGTGAAAGAGTATCAATCATGCCTTTGATTGAAAAATCGCCATGCTTCGCATAGCGTTTATCACCCTTGGTTTTTTCGTCGACATCGTCCATGGTGTCAAAGCTAACATCACAAGGAAGTATTTTTTCAATTTTCATGGTTCCTTGGCCGTATGGAAGAATGCGGCTTTCTGCATCAGTATCACGCTCCATGATACTTTCAACAATACCCACTAATCTTGGATGAACTGCAAAAAACAGAGTGGCGCCTGCAGCTTGTAATGTTTTTGCAATATGCCAAGCAAAACCAACATTATCACCAACACCAGTGACCAGTGCCACTTTACCTTTTAAATCGATAGGAATCATGAAAGCTCCTGCAAACTCGAAACATTCAAAAGTAAGCGAAAGTAACCCCGAAAATTACCTTTTGAAGGTCGAACCAGATTGGCGAATCTTGTTACCAGATTCACTTGACCCAGAAGTTAGTTGAATAATCGCCTGATCAGCTTCCATTCGAACTCTAGGGTCCAAGTCCGTTTTCTTTTCATTAATTACTTCCAACACTTCTATAGTATTGATTTTCATGCGTGTAAGCGAGCGTATACATGCTGCTCTTACCAATGGGGCTGGATCTTCCTTGACTGCCGTTGCTAAGGCCTGAACTGCCAGGTTCATGGATGCCCCTCGGATTTTGGATAGTTGATCCGCAGCATACTCCCTTTGGGAAGGTTGATTTGCATTTTTTAGCATCACAACGTTCTCCATTAAAACAGTATCTGCAGGCATTACGGTGGATTCAGGTTGAATGTAAGCCATCATGTTGGCTGGCATTTGCCCTGACGTCATGCCTTGAGCCATAGCATTATCAGGATTAATTCCTTGGGGGCTAAATCCTTGGGCAGGCATACCGCCTTCGTTTGGCATTGCTGGATTAAATGCGTTTTGCATTACAACGGTTGATGCAACATCCGAAGGGATCGGCCTCTGATTTGGGACCGAGGTAAAGGCGTTTGCCATGCCTTGGGTCGGATAATTATTACCAGCCATTCTCGTAGTTGGGTAGCTGGGAAAAAGTTGCGGTGCTTGGGGTGGAATAATATTGTGTGCGATAGATGGTGCTGCAACAAGGGGTTGTCCATTGGGGTTATAAGGAATCAATCTGACAGGTGGGGCCCCTGCAGCTATAACCGACCCGTTACCTGGAGGGAGTTTTTCTTCATTTGCGTTAACTTCTTTAGGCTTGTCCAAGAAACCATAAATGCGCCCCATGGTGCGACCAAGGAAATCTGGTGTCTTAGTCTCGGTAGGTTCTTTCTTTTTGGAAAGAACTATTCTTGGTTGCCTAGGTTCTTTGATAACAATGATTGGCAGTGGGGCCGTTGTTTCTACGGTTTCTGTCCTAATTTTCGTACTAGCATTAGCTTTAGCAACTGGAACAGATTTAGGTTTTTCCTTAGGCGTTACTTTAATAGTTTCTGTTGGAGTAGTCTTGGGAGTCGATTTTTCCGCTAGTTCCGCAGTTGTTTTTGGAAAGTTTCCACCAGAAACAATCGCTTCCACTTCTTGGTTTGCGCTTTCTCTTCCCACAGCTTTTACAGCTTTCTTTGCTATTTTTTCTTCTAGCTTGGGATGTAGATAATCAATGCTTTTCAGTGGATCAGGTTTAGTCCGATCTGCATGGGGAAGTTCATGCTCCACTGGTTGGTTTTTAGTAATGTTGGTTTTTTCCTGGGATGAATCCATTTTGCCCCAAGATTTTCGCCAATCCTGAGCTTTGGGTTGTTCAAACTCAGGCTTTTTTGTTTCTTTTGGCCCAGTGGGTTCTGCAACTCTAGATTCACTTTTAGTTACAACGGAATTCACAGTGGTAGGTGTTGTATTTTGATTACTTGAGTTCGAAGAATCGATTCCTTTATCTTTTACCTTGGCAACTAAAGGCGCTTTGTAAGGGATTTCTGTGATCGATATGACTTTTTCAGGCCCAGCACTGGTGGTAGCGACAAGGCTTTTTTCTTCATGGAGAATAATGAGTTTGTCTGTATTGGATGGTGCAGTTTTAGTAGTGAATAATTTCTTGTTTTTCTCTGGTACAACCACGACTTTATCAGCGCCTGGTGCTGGAATGGTTATGTATTCAGTAGCCAAGGGTTTTTCGGTTGAAGTAGCAACTTCTGATGTCGCTATTTCTTTTTTAATGGTTGCTGTTTCAATTTTTAATGGTTTTGTGTCTTTTTGAATCGCAGTTTGCATAGGTACAACGGTTGAGTTATTGATAGCCGTTGTCGCCTCAACTTTGGGTAGTTCTTTTTGCAAAGTTTTTGCTATTGAAGAGTTATATTCAGGAGGAATAGGGCAATTCGCTGGCGGGGTATTGGAATTCACCCAGTGGTAGTTAGTCGTTGAATTTTTTTCTTTTGAATTTGGGTCGTTTTGAACGATGGTAATTTTCTTACCAGTTTCAAGAGCTTCTACTAAATAGCATTGTTGCCCGGTTTTATTTGTCCAAACTAAGATTAGCCTGCACTTTATTGGAGCATTGCCTTTTTCATTTACAGTTAAAAACCTGTCTTTCGGTTTTTGTATATCATTATTGCTCGGGGTTTCAGAATATGCCAATCCAATGGTTGTTCCAGTAAGTGCTAAAAACAGGGAGCTTAGCCATAATTTGCGTAACATGATCGAATCCCCCGGCATAAGGTTAAATCTATGCCAATAAATGTTTAATATACTGTTTTATTTATCGGTAATGCAGGGTATGAGCTTGAAAGCGAATTTGACGAAAAGTCGGAATATTCAGTCGGGTGGGTAAAATAGCCAAGGGCCTGTTGGAAAAACCAACAGGCCCTTGATGATTTAGGTAGACAGGGCTAAATTACTTCGCTCCGCCCATCTCGCGGCGGTACAAAGGCAAATGCCTATAATAGACTTCCATGGTAAGAAGAGCCATGGATGTAGCCATCAGCCTACCACCAGCATCGGCGTGAGCGCCAAGAGCATCCCAGCTACCGGAGAGCATGATTTTTTTAGGATCTGTTCCCTGAACCTGCTTGGCAATTAAAATATCACGAACGCCATTTTTACGAACCCCAGCAACTTCAGGGCCTAGGTTCCAGAAATCCCAAGCTTCTCCACCCATGTGGTGCATAACCTGAGTTGCGTAGTAAATTTGGTACATGTTGTAATTTGCAGGGCTAACGCCTGGGTGAATCTTTTTCATGATTTCCACGCCTTTTAAAAGGCCGGGATTTCTTGGGTTAACACCCATGTATTGTCTGCAAAGCATACCGATAGCGGTCATTGCAGGAGCAGCTCCTGGATCTGTGTAGCCATAACCACCAGATTTTGGATCGTGCACACCATCAAGATATTTTTCAACCATTTTGTATCGTTCGGTTGGGACTTTGAGGCCAGCCATTTGGCCACTCTTTAATGCCATGGTGCACCAACCGGTTACCGAGGTGTCGCCTGGTTGTTTAGGGCCATAGCGCCAGCCACCACCATCATGCTGGGCATAAATTAAATAATCTAAAGCTCTTTGGGCAGAGATTTTGATCAAGGGATCACTTGTCATACCATAAGCTTCGCACATAGCAATTGTTGCCAATGGGTGAGAATAAAGATCACCTCCATAATTGCCATCTTTACCTTGTTTTTTAATAAGGAAGTTGACACCACCCATAACGGTTTTGCTGTAATCTTCCTGAGCTTTTTTGCCCGAGGGTTTATGGGTGATACCTGCAGCAAGGAAAGGTAATAAACCAAAACCAGTGCCTGCAATATCGTCATTTTTGGCTTTATCAGTAGTGTTATGCTTAATTATTTTGGAAGCAGGATTTCCGATAGGGGCACTTCGGTAATGATCACCATATTTATTAAGTGACCAATGGCCATCGTCAGCTTGGTGCAAAGCAAAAAATTTAAGGCCTCGAGCAACAGCCGCTTCGGAAAGCGCATTGCCACCGCCTTCTGCAAGAAGTTTGTCGCGAGTCGAACCACTACGACCAGCAATACCACCAGGGGCATACACCCCGCCCATGCCGCCAAGGGAACCAACATTACTTCCAAGGCCTGAAACATCTAGAGAGGGAGCAGCACCAGTACCGCCACCAAAACCCGGAGGGGGTGGAACATTTGCAGCAACCGTTTCAGGTGAATTTGGAATGCCAACAGATTGCGATGGATCTTCTGGGCCGGGAACACTCATCTCGTCTTTGCGATCCACATTGTATTGCGTGGGCACTTCGATATCGTTGCCCACATCGGTAACAGTTAGATCTGGTTCTGGTTCAGATTCTTCAATTTTGGTAGGTTCATCGAGTTTGGCAGCTTGAACGGGGCCATTTTCGAACGGAACAAGCATAATTAAGAGGATCAGCAAACCGTGCATAGCGGCGCTTATAACCCCAGCACCCAATGCCCAAATAATATTTGCATAGCCAGTATTATCTTGAAGTGTTTCGGAAAGCTCAACATGGCCAGCTTCGTGGCCGATTCCTGCGAAAACCGCCAAGCCCATGGCGGGTTTGGTGGCAGCAATAACAGGTACAGCGCCTTCGAGAAGTACCGAAGTAACTTCTATACCCCTATCGCGGGCGATCATCTCAGCGTTTTTTTCACTTTGAGCAACAATCTTAGATTCAATGGGCTTGCCTGTCCCCTTGATTGTGCCTTTAACAATGTAGTTTTGTGACATGAATAATTCTCCTAAACTTTATTGATACTTTATTATTGCATGAATGCTTTGGGAAATCAATCAAATCCTATAGCCGGGAAACTTTGAATTTCCAGAATCGTTTTCTGGTAATTTAGACGCAGAAATGTCAATTTGGTTCCCAATAGTGGTCGAATAATCTTTGAAAATAGGGTCGACTTCTAATCTTCGGTTTCTTAACCGGTTTGAAGTCTTCTGATCGCCACGCAAAAACCAGATAATTAACCCAATAATTCCTGTAAGGACAATCAAGGATGATACGGTAAATAAAGGCAGTAACCCTTTCGCCCAAGTTGAACCTTCTTCAGAAGATGCGAACGAACCCCTTGTGACATTCAAAGTTTTTCCAATCACTAAAGGTGTATCTTTCCAAGGGTTTTCGCTACCACTATTTGCTGTTTTGTAGCGATATTTTTTGAAAAAGTAGCCTTGAAATTCGATCAAAAAATCGTCTTTTTCAAAAGGTTGGATGTTGTCAGGCAATTGAGTAAATAGGATACAAACTGGGTTAGGCCCATACATCTCTTGAAAGACCCAGCCTTCGTAAAGTTCGGAAACGCCAACACTTAGTAATGCAACAGGTGGCGTAATTTTTCTGAGGCGCCTTAGCCTTCCTTTGATTTCCACAACCTCGCCTCGATTTGTCCTGGGTTTGGTCATAAGATCGGAGAAAGTAAGGTCTTTACGGGCGGATTGCGCAAAGGCCAAAGCAGAAGTTTGATGAGCCATTAGCACGAATTCGTAATAAGCAGAGGCCTCTAAATCATCAATCGAAGGGCCGGAAATTGGTTTTTCGTCTTTTACCCGTTCCAAAAATTCATCTGGAATCGGTCGAACAACATCTGAATTAATCAAAGACCAAAAATCTTCTTCGTCACCGATTTTCAAAAACCCAATTGTTTCAATTCCAGAACTTGCAGACCCCGCGGGCATAAGAATTAAACCACAAGTTGCAAGAAGGGTTTTGTCTCGTCTTGAAGAAAAAGGCGCAGCAAAAGACCATAAATTAAAACCTGCATCATCCCCACTAACTAGCGTAGAAAGCGAGCCTAAAAGCCCAATCCCTGGCATGGTTCCCGAGCCAATACAAAGGGTTGCTAAATAGCTCTGCTCGGGTTGAAATAATTGAAATAAAGGAACTGTATCGATATCTTGCGAGGTCGCTTTTTGCCTTGGAAATAAGCAAGCTAGAAATAAAAAAACAAGGACGATGAATTTGCAAATGGTGTTGGTTTTAGACATCATTCGTGTCCGGAAAAATTAATTAACCACACTGATGTTGAATCCCGGAGGTTCAACAAAACTGACATTTTTAAAACCAGCTTTACGGCAAGTATCTGCAACCATGATCACATTGGACCATTTTAACTTGCTTGCAGGCTGAATTTTAATTACCTCTTTTTCAGTGGCAGTCTCATTGGCTATTTTGAGTTTTTCAAACAGCTCTTTGAGATCTCCTACAATGACCGAACCAGAATTTTGCTTGATATGTATTTTTGCTATTTCACCCCGATTGATATCATCGGTGACGGCTTCCACAACAATTGTTACATCAGCTTCTATTTTTGGAGGAGCATCGGGATCGGGTGGCGGCGGCGGTTGTTTGGTTTCCTTGGCAGCAGCTTCATTTTCTGAAGGCAAGCTTAAATCAAACTGACCCTCCAGCCCGGAAGGATTGTATGTGAAAATGAAAAAAGTCAGCAATTGAAAAGCCATGTCCAACATGGGCGTGATGGGCAATATGACTTCTGGTGCTGGTTCTTCGTTCCTGTGCTTACTCATATTGGTTGTGCCACGCTCTTAGTTACAGCCCGGAGTTTTATTTGCCTAAATCCCTCAATTTTGCACATTTGCAGGACACGGTAAACTTGATCATAGTCAGTAAGCTTATGGGCTCGCATGACAATGGTAGTTTTAACTTTACCATCTTTGCTGGTTCTTTTAAGGGTGTTAAACTGGTTTCGAAGCCAGAACTTAAATTCGCTGAATCTCATGGGCTCTTCGCCAAGGATAATAATAAAAGGGTCGCCTTCTTTAAACTTATCGGTAAGTTTTTGAAGGGCGGTAGCACCTTTAGATTCATAATCCTTTAAAATAAAAGGTCGAACATTAACGAATAAAACATCGGTTTCATTCTTGTCCATGGGCACAGCAGACATTGATTCTGGCAATACGATTTCTTCTGATACCTGATTGGTTACAAAATTAACGCACATCATGAAAAACATTAGAAGCTGCAACACCACATCCAAAAGAGGAGTGAGGTTCGGTTCCATGTTTCCTTCGCCGGAAGCACCATGACTCATGGTATTTTAACCCCTCGTTGACTTCTATTTCAGTCTTTAACTGGTCCCTTTTAACGATCATTGTGCTGATCTCTCTTACAAACAGAGAGACCATCAGAGATTAAACTTGGGGCACGGACTTTGTTGGAACGTTTGGAGTCGCTGGAGTTGCAGGCGCACCAGGTTGACCCGCTGCTTTTTTAGTACTGTGATACATTTGGGTTAAAAGATCATCAGCGATCAAGCTAGTATCCATCGAAATTTTAATTAATCGATTACGATAAAAGGCATGAAAGAAAATAGCAGGAACGGATAGGCCAATCCCGAGCAGTGTAACTACAAGTGCATGCGAAATACCATCTGCAAGTTTATCTGGCCTTGGGGTGGAACCGGGTCTGCCAAGTTCCATAAAGCTAAGAATCATACCAAATACTGTTCCAACCAAACCAATAAGGGGCCCAAGAGTCCCAATAGTTGAAAGATAAGTGATTGCTACTTCCTTGCTGGCTTTGATGCTATCAACCATGTTATATGCTGATTCTCTAGCATCTTCGATGCCATATTGAAGCCTAGACATACCCTGACTCATGACTCTACCAAGAAAAGACCCATCTTCTTTGGCTATATCGAAGGCTTGTTTGAACTGCTTCTTATTGACCAAGTCGGTGAATTCTTCAACAAAATTTGGGGGAATGGATGTAGCCATTCGAAGTTCCATTGCTAAGAGGCAAACAAGCGCAATAAGTGCAATTGAAATAGCGAGAATCATTGGGCCGAACACCCAACCAGCAGATTTAAGAATATGCATGAAAAGGCTAGGATTTCCAGCAGCAGCAGGTTTATCGCCTTCATCTTTCTTTTCTGCAGCAGGAGGCGCTGCATCTTGAAAGGCGTAGGAACTATTGGTGCTGAATAAAAACCCAACAAGAACCAGCAAAACAAGTGTAAACCTTGACAATGTCCCTGACATGAAATACCCCTTAATTAGCGTTAGCATCTTGTCAATCCTTTTGAAAACTCCAAAAGTCACTTTATGAAAGTTTATTTGGAAGAAGAAAGCAAAATTTCATTAAACTTTCATTCTGTTATTCTTTTGACACACAGTAGCAAACATTAGTTCCATTAGAATCAAAAACATTAAAATTAAATTAACTTCCTTTATAACAACGATGAAATCGTGTGCTGTCAAGGAATTATCGCACTACTTTCCCCCAATTTTTTCTTGGAAGTGTTTGAGTGTTTTTGTGAGGCCCTCGGTTCGCTGTATTTTTGGCTCCCATCCTAATAGGTTTTTGGCCCGTGTTATATCGGGCTTTCGCACTTTAGGGTCATCCTGAGGCAGAGGGTGAAATATGATTTTGCTTTTACTTCCAGATAAATCAAGGATCTCTTTTGCAAATTCCAGGATGGTCACCTCACTTGGGTTTCCCAAATTTACCGGTTCATGGAAATCCTTGAACAATAATTTTGTGATGCCTTCAACTAAATCATCAACATGGCAAAAACTTCTCGTTTGCGAACCATCCCCATACACGGTCAAAGGTTCGCCCCTAAGTGCCTGGCCCATGAAATTCGGCAAAACCCGTCCATCATCCAGCCTCATGCGATTGCCATAGGTATTAAATATTCGGATGATGTGTGTGTTGATGTTATGGCAACGGTGGTAAGCCATAACCATTGCTTCAGAAAAGCGTTTGGCCTCATCGTAGACGCCACGAATACCAATTGGGTTAACATTTCCCCAATAATCTTCGCTTTGTGGGTGCCTTTCGGGGTCGCCATAAACTTCGCTGGTGCTTGCCAATAGGTAGGAAGAGTTTTTAGCTTTTGCCAAACCTAGAGTGTTGTGCGTCCCCAATGATCCAACCTTAAGGGTTGGGATGGGGTGCCTAAGGTAATCAACCGGACTTGCGGGAGAGGCAAAGTGCAAAATATTATCGATAGGGCCATCAATGTCTAAGTGGTGACTGATATCGTGGCGTATAAAACTGAATTGCGGATGACTTCGTAAGTGTTCTACATTTCCAAGGCTGCCGGTAATTAAGTTGTCAACGCAGATAACTTCATGACCAAGGCCCAAAAAGGTTTCACAAAGGTGAGACCCGACGAAGCCAGCACCGCCGGTAACAAGTGTTCGCACTAGTAAAAATCCTTTCAATCGTTCTTATCGAGGAAGCCTTCCCGTTGAAATTACCGCAAGGCTCAATTTACAAGCTTTAAAAATCATAAGAATTATTTCTATTATTTTTATGGTTTTGTAAACTGCTTATATGTTATCTAATATTTGTTGAAAGAATAATAGCTGATTTATTTATTCGACAGATGTGAATTATTAATTGTTTGGCAAATAGTTTAGTTTGGGTTGTAACTTTTTAGTCCCTTATGTTTATTTCTAAAAGAGAGACATTATGAACACAAATCCTATGCGTTTTTACACTGTAGTTCCTAGCCTTCCAGTGCGTTTAAATGCGCTTCATAAGATTGCCTTGAATCTATGGTGGTGCTGGAATCATCAAGCGGTTGAACTCTTTCGAAGAATTAATCCTGATCAATTTGAATTGGTTGATCATAGCCCGGTTCGACTTTTAAATCAGCTTTCGCAAAAGCAGACAGCAGAACTGCTTTCCGATGAAGGCTTTCTAAATCACATGGATCGTGTTGAACAAGATTTTGATCGCTATATGTCTGCAACAACATGGTTTCAAGAACATTATTCCAAAGACAAGAGCGTCTGCAGGATAGCGTACTTTAGCGCTGAATTTGGCATTCATGAAAGTATTCCTGTTTATTCAGGCGGACTTGGAGTTCTCGCAGGCGATCATCTCAAAGCTGCGAGCGATATTGGTATTCCATTATATGGCGTCGGCCTTATGTATCGTGAGGGCTATTTTAGACAATATTTAAATGCAGATGGCTGGCAGCAAGAGCGTTATCCTGAAAATGATTTCTTTGGCCTGCCAGCTGTACAAGTGCTTGATAAATCAGGCCATCCTCTTGTTGTTAAGGTTCATTTCCCCGGTAGAGATGTGCTTGTTAAAGTTTGGCAAATAAATGTAGGTCGGGTTCCTTTGTTATTGCTCGACACCAATATTCTTGAGAATCAACAGGAAGATCGGTCTATTACTGCAAGGCTTTATGGTGGAGATACTGAAAATCGAATTCGCCAAGAAGTCGTTCTTGGTATGGCTGGGGCCAAAGTTTTACATGCTTTGGGTATCGACCCAACGGTATTCCACATGAATGAAGGCCATAGCGCATTTTCATGCTTGGAAAGAATTCGATGCCTGATGACCGAAAAGAATATTGATTTTCTTAAGGCAAGAGAAGCAGTTTCTGCTGGCACCGTATTTACTACCCACACGCCTGTACCTGCAGGAAATGATCGTTTTTCGCCTGCCCAAATTGAGCACTACTTTGGTGGTTTGATGTCTTCTTTTGGCATGAGCAAGGATGAGTTTCTTGGCCTTGGTCGCGAAAACCCCTCTGATACCAATGAAACTTTTTGCATGACTGTTCTTGCAGTACGGCTTTCCAATGTAAGCAATGGTGTAAGCAAGTTGCATGGTGAAGTAAGCAGGAATATGTGGAAAAATATCTGGAATGGATTATTGGACAAAGAGGTTCCAATAACCTCGGTTACCAATGGGGTTCATACCAGTACTTGGGTTTCCCCCGATATGGTTCAACTTTATGACCGATATTTGGGTGCAGGTTGGGGTCTAAAGCCCAACGATGAAACCTTGTGGAAACGCATTGATTCTATTCCGGATGCTGAACTGTGGAGAACCCATGAAAGACGTAGGGAAAGGCTTGTTTCCTTTACCCGCAGACGACTGAAAATGCAGTTGAAAAATCGTGCTGCAACTTCATCCGAAATATCCCGTGCCGATGAGATCCTTGATCCCGAAGCTTTGACCATCGGGTTCGCTCGAAGGTTTGCAACCTACAAGCGTGGTGCACTTATCTTCAAACATCTCGATAGGCTTTCAGCGCTAGTAAATAATAAAGATCGGCCCGTGCAGATTCTTTTTGCAGGCAAAGCTCATCCGCAAGATAACGGTGGAAAAGAATTGATTGCTGAAATTGTTCACATGACCAAGCGAGCCGAATTTAAACATCGCGTTGTTTTTCTTGAAGATTACGAAATGAATGTTGCTCGTTATATGGTGCAAGGGGTTGATGTTTGGCTCAACAATCCGCGCAGGCCTTTGGAAGCTTCTGGTACCAGTGGTATGAAGGTGGCAGTAAATGGTGGGCTAAACCTTAGTATTCTCGATGGTTGGTGGTGCGAAGGTTTTAATGGGCAAAATGGTTGGGCTATCGGCGCAGGGGAAGAATATTCTGACCTTGAATATCAGGATGAAGTTGAAAGTAGGGCGATTTACGATCTTCTTGAACAAGAAATCGTGCCCCTCTTTTACAACCGTAGTACCGATGGTTTACCTAGGGGCTGGATCAAGATGATGAAGAATGCCATCAGCACTTTGGCACCAGTCTTTAGCACTTCACGAATGGTTGCGGAGTATACTAAGGTTTGTTATTGGCCTAGTTCAGAACGGTATAACAAGCTTTCTTCAAATAATTTTCAGGGTGCGAATGAGCTGGCCCAATGGCGTCATCGTCTGCATGAGCAATGGCGTCATTTAGGTGTTCATGAAATTTCAAATCCTCATCATGATCCGCATAAGGTGGGGGCTAAATTTCATGTTAAAGCCAAGGTTCACCTTGGGCAGTTGACTCCCGCAGATGTTGATGTGCAGATCTATTATGGCCCCATGGATTCCAACTGGGAGATTCAAGAAATCCATATTGCATCCATGAAGCATGAGAAGCAGGAACATCACGAGTGGATATTTACTGGCGAGATTCCCTGTATTTCTAGTGGTCAGCATGGGTATAGGATTCGGGTATTGCCCAAACATCCCGACCTTGCAAACCAATTGGAACCAGGTTTAATTCTCTGGAGTTGATTTAGATATCGCGCCTTGCAAACCAAAGCATGCCGAAGCTTGATATGCCTAGCGATATTCCTAATGTCCATACAAGCAATCTTCCCAATGCTTGTATGTCGTATTCTCCTTTAACCATGTGGGGTAAAGCCTGCATGGTTACTTCTGGAGATAAATGAACGCTAGGGAAATAGCTTAACCCAAGTGTCACGCCGTATAAAAGAACCCAGACGGTGATGATTCCCAATACCGTGCTGTTTATTATTGCGCTTACGGTAACGCAACATGTGACGACCGTAAATAAAAGAGCGCAAATTGCTATAAGTGCGATTACGCATCCTTTGAACGATAGATCTTCATGCAGGAAAAAAATGCACCCCAGAATGGTGATAGAACCTAATAGTAAGAATGTGCCTATTACCGTTACAAGTCGTGCGTGCCACTTCCCTAAAAAATATTGATACCTGCTTATGCCTCTGCTAAGAACAGAATCTGCGAGGGTTCCTCTTTCAGAAGAAATACATCCGGTAGTAAGAACAACCACAAGAGTCAT
>CAMDHK010000015.1 GCA_945897965.1 Candidatus Kuenenia stuttgartensis
GCCAATTTCCATCCAGAAAAACGAGCTTTGGCAACCGAAGCAATTAGACGATACACATCAGCAACGCCTTCTTCTTGATCCAAACGAATTCCATAAGGAGGATTCAAAAACAAAATACCGGTTGTACCAGGAATTGGTTTTATATTTTCAAAATCTTCTTTTCGAAAATCAATCAGATGACCAACCCCAGCAGCTCCTGCGTTATCCTTACAAGCCCGTAGAGAATCGCCTCTTAAATCTGAACCAATAACATTAAGTTCTGGAATAATTTCGACCTGATTTCGAATTTGGTTTCGGATTTCAATAAAAAGGGATTGCTCAAAATCCACCCAACCTTGAAACCCGAATTTTTTGCGGGTTAGGCCTGGAGCCCTTGCAGTTGCAAGAGTCGCAGCTTCAATAGGCAAAGTCCCCGAACCACACATGGGATCCCAAAAAGTCTGGGAAGAATTCCAGCCAGCCAACTGAATAAGGCCTGCAGCCAATGCTTCGTTAAGAGGAGCTTTCCACTGCTTTGGCCTGTACCCGCGCTTATGAAGTGAATCACCTGAACTATCCAAACTAATTACGCCATGGTTATTGCTGAGATGAAAATTGATTTTTACTAGGGGGTTTTCCTTATCAACGGAAGGTCTTCTACCTACCTTCTCAACAAACTGGTCACAAATTGCATCTTTTATTTTTTGGGAAGTAAACTGACTATGGGTCAAATTAGAATCACGAACATTAGAATCAACCATAAGCGTATGGTCGGGAGTCATGAAGTTGGACCAATCAATGGATGAAGCAAACTCGTAAAGGGCTTCATCACTATCGACAGGAGCTTCTGCGAGAAAAAAAAGAACGCGAACCGCAGTTCGGAGGCAGATATTAGCCTTATAGACAAGCGCCAAATCGCCTTTAAAAGAAGCGCCTCCTTCTCCTGCCTTGACATCTGCCCCACCAAGGGCCAAGAGTTCAGATACAAGAATATCTTCGAGTCCTTTTGCGCAAGTTGCAAAAAGTTTAAATTGATTTATAGTCATGAGATGGGTTAAAAGTTTTAAAAATCGAGATAGTAGCTCCCAGCGCAAGACAGTTATTCGACGCGAACAACTGCTCAGCTACTACCTCGAAAGCCATTAAATAAGACGCTCTTGGTATTAGAATAGAGTATAATCTTAGCAGCTGAATTGCAATTGATTAGCCATATAAATCCGAGAACTTATGAAATCCTTCAACCGATATGTAATCCTATCCCACGATCACCCGACCCAACACTTCGATTTTATGCTAGAAAAAGAGGGGGTTCTTCAAACATGGCGTTTAAATCTATTGCCTGGAAATGCACCCTTTCTTGCAGAAAAAATTCACGATCACCGCTTGGAGTATCTCGAATACGAAGGGCCGATAAGTAACGATAGGGGCGTTGTGAAAAGAATGGATAGGGGCAAGTACGAAATAATCGCCGATACAGAATCATTTATGATTATTCAACTTTTGGAAGGAAAATACCAGGGTCAAATCAACTTTGACCGTATGGGGGCAGAAACCCTTTTAGGAACATTTCTGCCAGACAACTAATGTTATCAGGGAGCTGGACTTTGAAAAACCACTTTATTTTTACCACTGTTTTTAGCCATATAAAGTCGGGCATCACTCTGTTGGATTAATTGATCGATAGTGGTAGGAGGATCGCCATCAGTCGTCGCGACACCAATGCTAACGGTAATATTAAATTTTTTAGATTCAAATTCGAATTCATTGTTTTCAACAATTGCCCGAATTTTTTCAGCAAGAATTAAAGCTTGTTCAATTTTGGTTTCAGGAAGAATAATAGCAAACTCTTCGCCACCAAACCTTGAAAAAAGCTCCTCTCTACGAATAGTTTCACGAACCAATGTCGCCATTGCTTTCAAAGCGGAATCGCCTGCAAGATGTCCCATAGTATCATTGACCGTTTTAAAGTTATCAATATCAATCATGAGCACGGATAAAGGGCGCTTATGCCTGTTGGATCGAGCAATTTCACGGTCTAAAAATTCATTGAAAAACCTTTTATTAGGGCAACTTGTAAGGGCATCGATAATTGTAAGATTATAAATAACCTCGTGATAATCTGCTTCAATATTTCCACCCGCAAGAAATCGATAAATACAATTTCCCACCTTCAAATAATCCCCATCCTTCATTATAGTTTGGTTGGCAGGAACATCATTAACAAATGTTCCATTGGTGCTTTGAAGATCAGTTGCAAAATATACTCCCGCTTCATCCCGATCAATTCTGGCGTGTTGCCTAGAAACAGATGCGTTGTCGATATGAACTTGGCAACTAGGGGAACGACCGATAATTACATTCTGATCAGCAAGGGCAAACCGAAGTCCCATTCCGGGCCCAGTTGGATATATCAATACTAGACATGCATCTTTGGACGAAGCAGGGGCCTGCTTCTTTGGATGTGAGACAAGAGTTTCGGAAAGTTTTTCCACCATATCGCCCCGCTAAAATTCAGTATTGCTTATTTTATACTATGTTTTATTTTAGCAGGGAAAGCCATCAAAATTAAGTCTATCATCAACAATCTGAATTATTTTGAATTTAATGAAATTCCAAGCACATTGACTTCAGGAATATTAAGATCAATCAACAGGGGTTCCTGCGTTTGCGCAACCGCAACATTGCCTGCGGAATCTTTTACCATTAGTTTCAAATAAACACTTGCAGGCATATTAGGGTTCATGGCCCATGAATATTTCCCTGTGTTAGGTAATTCGCCTGCCCCAATCGGACTCCAAGGGCCTTCTCGTTTTTCACTCCATTCCAAAATCACAGGGTTCAACGAAAGGTTACGATCCGTTGCTTTCCAAGTAAGAACCAGAGTGTCTCGCTGGCCAACTTCTGGTTGAGGACTATAAAGCACCGCCTCGGGAAAAGTTGTATCAACTTCGACTCGAATATGGGGAATATCAGATTTCACAGGTGGGCTTTTTCCCAAACCCGCCTTACTTTTTACAACCACATAATAACCTACCGGCACACCTTCTTGAGCTACAGGAACTACAATTGAGGCTTTAACTGGCATCACGCCTCGTGGTTCGGATACCAAACTGTTTTCAGTTAATGCGAGTGTCCAAGATTGACCATCATCCAGCGTGCTGTAAACATCAACTGAACCTAATCCTGAAGGGCCAAACTTTGCAACCTCGTAATCAATGCGAATTTGTTTTTTATTGACAATCTGCAAGGCAGGCAAAATTCTTTTAGATGCCCCAGTTGTCTGATGATTTTGAACTGTATTTGCATTTTGATTAGTATTTGCACCGGCCGCAGAAGAAGCCAGCACGCCATTTAAATTTGATGTATTTGTATTTCCACTCCAACCCGGAATGGTTTGAGCGGGTGGCACAGTGCTTCCAAGATCAACTTCTTTAGATCCCCGAGAAACTGGAAAAACCGGGACTGCTGAAGGTAAATTGTTTTTAGCCAGATCATCCACTGCGGGCAATGGGTTTCCAGCAGGCAAAGGAATGGCGTTATTTGGCATATTAAGCCCGGACATAGACGGAATTTTTTCGGTATTTAAAGGCATTGGAGTCGCATTATTTGAAACTACTGGGCTTGCATCTGCGGGCTTTTCTGGAACGACCTGAGCTGATTGCGAGTTTAAACTACTAGGATCTGTAACTGAATTTGAAATCTGGGTTGGCGCAATAGTGCTGGGAACCGCAGCCAAATTTGGCATAGGCATAGAAGCCTTTGGGCTGCCTATATCAACAATAACGCTAGCATAATTCGCAGCGGTATCACTCATTTGAAGCCTTACAGAGAGCATTCCTGCACCTTGCACTTTAAATGTACCGCTACCATCCATCACTGGTTTAATACTGATCGGAATCCATTCGTTAGAATCGTTGCCTTCAATTTTGCATTCAAGCTTCATGGAATTGATATCAGGATTGACATCCTTGACTTCCCATTTAACTTGAATTTCTTCTCCGATTTTTTCCGCTTTTAATTTTATGTCTGGTTTTTGCGTATCCACTAAAACTTTCTGTCCAACTTGAGCTCTGGCAATATCAGCAGGTTCTTGAATACCTTTTACATCTACAACCCCAATACTAAACCAATGCGGGCCATCCTCTTTTGCTACAAAGGTGAAAGCTTCCTGATTAGGTTCCGCACGGGTAGAAACTTCCCATGTTTTTCCTTTATCTTTGGAAACATAAAGAACTAGTTCTTTAATTTGTTCTTTACGTTCTTGATGCACACGAATCGGTATCTGAAACTTAGGGGTGTTCAGGGGCCATTCCTCGGAAGGTGTTTGCTGAAAGCATGTGGTTAGTAGAGCAACACCCAGTAAATTCATGACCATAGCAAATACCCCTTACCGAAAATTAAGACCAATACTTCTGAAAAAAGCTGACTTGGTCTACCTCTAATGAAAAATCGGCCTTTTCCGGATAAATCTTCAAGTAAATTGCGATTTCTTCAAGAATTGTTTAAGAAATCTCAGATCTTGGAACTTTGGGCAACCAATTAAACAAGGTAGGCAAATTATCAAACATTAGGCCTTAGATATTCCACCTTCCTAGAATAGATAGTAGAAGGAGATAGTTATGCCTTTAAAATCTGTACAGGATGTTGTTTGCGGCATGATGGTTAATCCAGACAATGCTGCTGCAACTAAAACCTATAACAACGAAACCTATTATTTTTGCCACGGTTCTTGCGCGAAAAAATTTGAATCAAATCCTGAATCTTACTTAAAAAATGATCTGAAAGTAATCAAAACCAAGCCGATGGTTTTAACAGGTGGCAATCTGCGCTATTCCTGCCCAATGGACCCTGAAATAATCCAGGTTTTACCTGGAAGTTGCCCAAAATGTGGCATGCCTCTAGAAGCAATGGCTACAGCAAATGAAGAATCGAAAACCACAAATCCAGAGCTAATTAAAATTTTCATTGCTGCTGCGTTATGGTTACCGCTTCTAGGAAGCCACCTTCCGGTTTTTGACTCCCACGAATTTTTAATAGTACAAGCGATCCTCTCTTCACTGATTGTGTTTATTTTTGGTTTTCCAATTCTTAAAAGCTTTTTGAAGTCATTATGGCCCGGTCCGTGGAATATGTTTACATTGGTAGGTTTAGGGGTTCTTGCAAGCCACGCATTAAGCTTACTTGCTGTGCTACAACCCGAGATGTTTGGCCATCACAGTTACTTTGAATCTTCCGCGGGAATTGTAGTCCTAATGCTACTTGGGCAGTTTCTTGAAAATCGCCTACATAAACAAGCTAACATAGCTCTATCACAAATGATAAAGGCTATACCCAAGGAAGCTCGCTTAATCGGCCCTTCTGGTGATGAAATCAACATTCCAATAGATCTTATCCAGCCAGGCGACCTTGTTCGGGTTAGGCCTGGAGAAAAAATCCCTCTAGATGGAATCATTGCGATAGGTAATTCCAGCATTGATGAATCAATGATTACTGGTGAACCAATGCCGAGAGATGTGGAAAGCAAAGATTTTGTATATGCAGGCACTGTAAATATAAATGGATCTTTCACTCTAACCACTACAGGCTCAGGCAAAGAAACCATGCTGGCTAAAATCATCCAGATGGTGGAAGATGCAAAACGGACTAGGCTTCCTATTCAGGCAACAGTCGATACTATTTCAAGAATCATGGTTCCATTCGTGCTGTTGATTGCAGCGTTAACTTTAATTTACTGGATCATGAAAAATGAGGGGCCGCTGGGTTGGATTGATGCATTGCAAAAATCTATCGCTGTTCTGGTAATCGCCTGCCCTTGCGCTTTGGGTTTAGCAACACCCATGGCAGTAGGAGTTGGCATTTCCAGAGGAGCAATGCTCGGCATTTTAGTAAGAAAAGGGGAACACCTTGAAAACCTAATGCATATTAATGTGCTCGTAATAGATAAAACGGGAACGCTTACTGATGGAAAACCAAGTGTCACCGCAATTCACTCTTCCAGCAACATTCATCCAGAAGAATTGCTAAAATATGCTGCAAGCTTGGCACAATCAAGCAACCACCCTCTTTCCAAATCGATTGTAAGTTTTGCCTTAAAAAAAGGAATCGCTCTAAACTCCCCTACTGAAATTCATGAGGAACCGGGGCAGGGGACTTCTGGCATAATTTCAGGCCAGGTGACAGCATTAGGAAAACTCACTTTTCTTAACGAAAAAGGCATAAACACTTCAATCAACGGATTAGAAGAATTTGCAAATAATGAATCAACAAAAGTTTGGGTTGGCATTAAAGGTATTAATGCAGGATTCATCGAATTATCAGACCCAATAAAACCTTCCTCCGCAAAGGCTATTAAGCAATTACAAAACGATGGCGTAAAAATAATATTACTCAGCGGAGACAACGAACAGACCACCGCCAAAGTCGCAAAACAACTTAACATTAATGATTTTCAAGGAAACAACAACCCTGCAGACAAAGCTGCATTTATTAAAAATCTTATTCTTCAAGGAAAAAAAGTAGGAATGGCCGGAGACGGCACCAATGATGCACCTGCCTTGGCTTTGGCCCAGGTTTCAATAGCCATGGGTACCGGCACCGATTTAGCACAAGAAAGTTCCGGGATTATTTTGCTAAAAGGCGATCTAATGGCTATTGTGAAAGCTAGAAAATTAAGCAGGTTTACAATTAATGCAATAAGGCAAAACCTTGCACTTGCTTTCATTTATAACATGTTAAGCATACCATTGGCGGCATTTGGCTTTTTGTCACCATTGCTTGCGGGATTGACGATGAGTTTAAGTTCTATTTCAGTTTTAATAAATTCTCTTAGGTTGCGCAAAATCTCACTATGAATTGAATGCCCATTTCCTATAAGATTATTAGATATAGATGTCACAGAGTGAAAATATGCCTGCCAACTTGAAACCGTTAGCCGATTTCCTTCAAGGAAAAACGAATATTCTTCTGACTACCCATGCAAGGGCGGATGGAGATGCAATCGGTTCGTGCCTTGCCATGCTTGAAATGCTAGAGAAACTACAAAAAAAGGTTGAAATCCATCTTCCAACCCCTTTCGCACAACGCTATGTTTTCATGGATCCGGGTAAAATCCTCCGTGTCTATGGGCAAGACGCCGACCCTAACAAAAATTGGGACGGATTAATCGTTCTTGATACAGGTACATGGAGCCAACTTGCCGAAATGGGCAACTGGATTAAACAACAGTTTGTACCAACCTGCGTAATCGACCATCATGTAACCCAAGACTACATTGGTAACCCTTTAATATTGGATGTTTCAGCAGAAGCCACCGGCAGACTTGTTTATGAATGTTTTAATTATTTTGGTGTTACTCCGACTGCCTCTGCTGCGAACCATATGTTTATTGCAATTGCAACCGATACCGGTTGGTTTAGGCACGCAAATACAACCGCTTCCAGTTTTTCCCTTGCAGGAGATTTGATTAAGCTAGGTGCCACTCCTACCATGCTTTATGATGCATTATTTGATAGCAACAGTTTAGCTAAACAAAAACTTGCAGGAACGATGTTATCGAGGTGCCAAACTAGGCAGGGAGGAAAATTAGTTTATTCTTGGCTTACCCAAACAGATTTTAGTAATGCCAATGCTAGAACTTCTGATGCGGAAGATCTTATTGTTTACCTACGAAGTACATCGTGTGCAGATATAGTAATTTTCTTTTTGGAAATTAATGAAACAACAACCCGCGTGAATTTTCGCTCGCGTACGGGTGCTGATGTATGTCAAATTGCACAGCAATTCGGGGGGGGTGGGCATAAGCTTGCTGCAGGCGCCACTGTTTCACTTCCCATAAATCAGGCGATCGAAAAAATCTTAGTACTAGGCGAAGGGCTTGTTAAAACAAAATCCAGCCCCCGAGAGAACCAATCATGAACGAATCATACTTGAAAAAATTGCCTTTTGCAGGGAAAATCGTTGTCGCTACCTTATTACTTAGCATTGGGATAGGTTTTACTTCTGCAATTGTTAATCTGCATTTCCAATCTGCAAATGCTGGCCAACCCTTGCCCGGCCCTGAAGAAACCGTCTCCGAATTCCATGGTTCTAAAAAGTATTCACATATCGAACGCCTTTTGATTGCAAACGAAACAAAACCTTTCAATGGTTCCGGAAGTATGAGAAGCGCCTTTACCAGCAAAAGAGCAGGCGGCATTAAACGCGCAATCAAAGAAAAGCGGATTCTCTTGACTGAACTTGCCGAAGAGAAACTAAAAGACAAACCAGAGGAACTAGCTAAAGAAATATCCCGAATTGGGAATGATCCCGAAGTTGAAAAATTAGTTTATCAAGATATCGATGGCGAAAGAATTGCACTCTTGGCTTGGATTAAAAATGGTTACAAGAAAGAGTATTACGAGAATTCACAATTGCAAGGTTACCCTTTAACTGGTGCGCTAGATTCGCTTAAAATTTCGCCTCCTATGGTTCATATCACTGAAGATGGTTCGCAAAGATTTGCCAACATTGAGGGGATTATTGAATCAAGGTGCGTAAGGTGTCATGATGCCAATGCGGGGGGAAGTGCAGCAAATTTCCCATTAAACACATATGAAGAATTCACGGATTACTGTGCGCCCGAGAAATCCTCTGCAAAATCTCTAGAGAAGCTTGCTCTCTCTTCCCATGTGCATTTGCTTGGTTTTGCGATGCTTTACGGGATTACAGGATTTTGCCTAGCAATGACGGGATTTCCAAACTTCCTCAAGGTAATCATTGCACCATCTGCATTAATCATTCAAGTAATAGAAATTTCATGCTGGTGGTTTGCCAGAATGGACGAACCACTGGGTCCACTTTTCGCTTCTGCAATTCCAGTGCTAGGGGGGTTGGTAGCCTTAGGACTTTTAAGTCAGATATTATTTAGCCTTTGGGATATGTTCGAAATTAGCGGCAGGAAATTCATTATTACCCTTTTGATTATTGGCGCAATTTTTGGAGGAATTATTGGCATCAAAGTGATTCTTCCTTATCTAAAAGAAGAAGCTGGCCAAGTTGAAAATTAACAATTCAATCCCTTAGTTTTAGGGGGGGTCATAACCTCCCCGATTCCAAGGATTGCATCTGCAAACCCTACCAACCCCTTTCAAAGCCCCTGAAAACGGGCCATACTTATTAACTGCCCCAATGAAGTATTCACTGCAAGACGGATGAAATTTACAAACCGCAGGCAATATCGGCCTTAACATAAGCTGATAACAACGCACCATTCCTACCAAGATCATGCTTATAAAAAAAAATATAGCTTTCATCGTCGCTTTTTATCATTTAGAAACTTTAATGCTTGCGATGTAAGATTCAAGAACGAATCTTTGAGAGTGCCTAATTCTAAGATCGCACCTTTTCTAGGGACAACCACGAGATCGAACCCTTGAGCCTGATGTTGATCTTTTGTCAATCTAAACGCCTCTCGCAACAGCCTTTTAATACGATTTCGCACAACCGCATTACCATTGACTTTACCTACCGCAACTCCCACTCGGTTAAAAGAAAGACCGTTAGGCATAGCATAAAGAGCAAGATGTGGATTTGTAACTTTCACCCTAAAAGCAAACACTTTACGAAAATCATCCGATGATTTAAGTTTATATTTTTGTGAGAAACAGAACTCAGATAAGGCCATCAAATCACCTATGATTACTAATTCCAAGGCATATTTTTTCGAGCATCCTGTGGATTAAGTTTTGCAAACTCTTCAATAAGTTGCTTGCTAGGCTCATCAATGGAGGAAGGCACAATAATTTTAAGTTGGATAAACAAATCACCCAACGCAACACCTTTACCCTTAATTCGCAACCTTGCACCGCTGGATGCCCCTGCAGGTACTTTAACAGTCAATTTAGAACCATCAATTACGGGTACATCGATTTTAGTACCAAGAATAGCCTCTGAAATTGAGATAGGAACATCTACAACGAGGTTATCGCCTTCCCGATTAAAAAAAGCATGGGGTGCAGATTTTATGGTGAGATACAAATTCCCACCATCCTGGCCCTGACCAGTAAGCCGAATTTTTCCACCCTCCTTTACACCGGAAGGAATGTTAACATCAATATTTGCCCCATTCAAAGAGAGAGAAATTTTACCGCCAAGTACAACTTTATCGAGAGGAACCTCGACATCAAAATGGCTATCCTGAGGTTGATTGAATGGCTTTCTTCTTCCCTTAGCTTTTTTCCCAAACATAGAGCCAAAATCAAATCCGCCTCCTGCATTACCCCCAAACATACCTGCCAAATCTTCCATGTTGATGGAACTTGAACCACCATGAAAGCCACCACCAGGGCCTCTTGGTCCCCCGCCAAAACCTGCGGAAGGGTCTACAAACCCAAATTGATCATATTTGGCACGCTTTTCTTTATCGTGGAGAACCTCAAAAGCGTCTTGAATTTCCTTAAATTTCGTTTCAGCCTGCTTATCTCCAGGATTGCGGTCAGGGTGAAAATCTCTGGCAAGCTTCCTATAGGCCTTTTTAATTTCATCTTCGGTTGCGTTTTTCGGAACGCCCAAGACTTCGTATGGATCGCGTGGCATGATATTATTTGCCTTTTGTCCTTAACTGGGAATTTTAATCATGGTTAAATGACCTTACGGTTATTTATAAGAATAATCGCTGTTTTAAACCTTGCAAATTTTATTGAATTAGAGATTTCTTCTTTTGGATTGATCCAAATGGCGATTTAGCTTAAAAACTTGATCGTAAGATGATTTTTTGAAATATGAAGGGAATCCTGTGTTTAAGCTGGTTTCTGAGGGAATTAGTTCGGGAAATTCAAGTTACCAAATACTTGGTTTCAGCAAATTCACAATATTAAGCAGTGAAATAGCAAAACTTCGCACCGAACTTAACCCTTCTTTACCGAACCCTTTATCAACCTCAATTTTAAAATATTTGGACGACCAAACTGTAATCGCACTACAATGCACCCATCAAGCAACTAAAGAAATCAAAAATCTTGCGAATTGGGGCGTTATTGTTTCTCCCAAACATCCAGGTAGAAAAAGAGTTTCTGGGGCATTCGATAAATTCAAACTCGAAAGCGCATGGGGTATCTCGCCCCACTTGGTGCCTTACGATTCATTGCATTCCCCATCAGGAATCGTCAGCCTAGCGTATCAGATGAATGGAATTAATCTAGGGGCGGGTGGATTTGCAGGAATGGAAGGGCAGGGACTGCTTGCGGGCTTTACTTCACTAGAGAACAATTTCGCTGAAGGACTTGTTCTTATTTGGACGGGCTACCAAGAAGAATTTTCGTTATATCACTTGGAAAGCAATAACAATCAAATAATTGAAGGGTATGCTCTTGCAATTACCAAGCAAAAGAAAACAAATAGCAATAAAAGCCCTTATCCAGGGTTGAACATTTCTTGGAACAAAAACGCAAAAAACACAGCATTTGTTACGCCATTGTCGCTTGAAAATCTTTTCAAAATTCCTGACAATTTTCAAACTGACTATACATTTCAAATCGCCATCAATGTGCTTGCTGATTTTATTCCTGCAAGCATTTAAGGATTACAAAAACCAATGGATGACGAGATTTGGATTACTGGAGTAGGTGTAGGTTGCCCAATGGGCTTTACCCTTGCTGAATTTTCCAAAATGCTGCTGGAAGGTAAATCGGCGGTACGAAAAGTTGAATTGTTTGATACAACAAACCACCCTAGTCAAATTGCAGCTTACATCGATGAGGTACCAGCATCAAATAAAGTTTCTAAAGAAACATTTCGCTCTAGATCCAAGGCCGAGCAACTTTACATTCATTGCCTTGGTCAGGCAATTCAAGATGCTGACATCCAAAAGGACTTAGAGAGAAAAAATGCAGGACTAATATTGGGTACCGGTTCGGACTGGCTTTTATCTTGGGAAGAGAATTTTTTCTTGGGAGGCGACAACTACAAATTACCAGGCCGCGAAATCGCTCCGTACTTTCAATACGCAAAAGATTTATACCAGATAGAGGGGCCGGAACTTCAGGTCTCCACAGCTTGCGCTTCTGCCAATCACTCTCTGATTTTTGGAGCAAACTGGCTAAAAATGGGGATTGTTGATATTTGCATAGTTGGCGCCTGCTCCATAAATGTAACCCCTATCACTCTGGCCTCATTTGGAAACCTAAGAGCTCTTTCGCGCCGAAACGATACCCCAGAGCAAGCATCGAGACCTTTCGACAAAGATCGTGATGGCTTTGTTCTTGGCGAAGGGGGCGCAATTTTTATCCTTGAAAAAGCTTCTCACGCAAAAAATAGACGAGCTTCGTGCCATGGAAAAATACTAGGGGGAGGCTTCTCTAGCGATGCTTTTCATCCTGTTATTCCTAATCCCAATACTTTGCAAATTGAAATTGCTGTGAAAAACGCTCTTATCAACAGTCAAACCAATCTCGATGAAGTCGATTACATTAACGCCCATGGTACCAGCACACCGGTCGGGGATGTTGGTGAAGCGAATGCAATCCGAACCGTTTTTTCAAACCAGTTTCGAAATATCCCTGTTAGTTCCATCAAAAGCATGGCAGGCCACGCTCTTGCAGCTTCTAGTGCAATTGAGGCTGCAGCATGCCTCGTAGCGTTACAACAACAGGCAATTCCACCAACCATCAACCTTGAAAATATAGATCCTGCATGCGATTTATATCATGTTGCAAATACAACAATTGAGAAAAAGCTTACACGGGTGATATCAAATTCATTTGGTTTTGGGGGCAGTAATAGTTCTATCGTGCTTGGAAAAGCATAAGGCCCACCAAAGAATGGCAGGCCCTTATAGCAAAAAGATCAGCATTCTTTTTTAAAACAAAAATTGTAACTCGAGAGTTGGCCCTTGATAAAAGATGGTACCTATATCACTGGAACCCGTGGTATCTCTAAGATCATAATTAAACTGGGAAGAAGCTTCTGCCATTCCTATAGCCCATAAAACATTATAACCCGCCCTGAATCGGGCCCTTTCAAGTAACAGAATATCTGCATAGAATCCCATTTCTAAAATTGATGCAAAGGTTGCTCCGTTTTGCGATCCGCTAAACCCTTGCAAGCCATCACCGCGCACAAGCGAAACTTGCGAATTCCACCAATTCACGCCTGCAGAACCTTTACTCATCATCCCTATTCCTAAATGCTTGAATACTCGAAGATTATATTCGGACCCTACTTGCAAACCTAGGATATGATTGTGCGCACGAGCATTATAGTTGGCTTCCAATTTAGGATTTGATGTCGTTATATCGCCTGAACGATTAGTCGAATAAATCATGTTTTCAAGGATATCAAAATACCTAACCCCAAACATAAACTCGACATCTTTAATCGCAGGACTTGCATAACGGTAATTGAGTTCAGCATTTCCAATTGCAGAATTCATGGTTGTTGTCATGGTATCCGCATTTAACCACAGACCCTGAAAACCAGCAGGTGCATAGGGTGGGGGAGGCGAGCTACCAAATGGACTGGATAACCTTCCTTGATCTGTATTGGAAATTGAGGTTGAATTTTGTGGTATGTAAAAACCGTAGAACTCAAGCATGTGATTGTTTTCAAGGAACCCTAAAGTCACAGTAGGCCCCCATCCCATGGCTGGATTCAATTGGTTAAAATTTTGAACCTCGGGTAAGCGAGCAAAATCTGCAGCACCCACCACATCCCCATCACCTTGATAAGCAGACCCTAAGCTGCCATTATTTTGCCTTTGCAACGCCCTTGCACCGATACTCCCGTACCATGCAAATTCAATAAGTGGAGGCTCTTCCATAAACGCACTAGGCGACAAACCGGACAAACTTAAATCTAGAGGCGCCTCCTCGGGTTCACCATAGGACTGGGGATTCCCCATTGGCCCAGAATTCGGAAAACCCTGGTTACCAATGGTTGAGCCACCCAATGGGATTGGCTCAGCAAGAGGACGAGGGCCTTGCCCAGATGGAAAATTTTGAGCTTGAACAAAGGAAGCCTCAAAACAAAAAGCTGCAGAGACCAGAATACTTGATAAAACTTTTCGCATGACCACCACTCCCTCTTTACTTCCTAACCATCCCAAATATACAAATTTTGAGATTTCCTTAACTTGGGAATCCGTATTAATGGAATCGTCACTATAAAGCTCAACCTTGAAAAAATCGGTAAAGGTTTCCAATCGTACATAGTAATCATCTCGCAGAAAACAACCTAGACCTCGCAAGCAACCTATACTCAAATCACTTGAGCTTCTAAACACAGATCCATTTAAAAATTACGAATACAATTGCAATATAATCAAAATGTTTCTTTCGAAACTCACACTGGGTTGACTTTTAAGTTAAATCCTTGGTATTGAGGAAAGGTCTGGGTTGGTTTTTGGTAATTTCAGGCAAAGAGACCTGCATCAAAATGGCAAGATTATCTTTATATTTGGCACTGGCGACTTTCCTTAGTTTACTATCGATTGGGGGAGTCATTTTATACTCCATCATTCGACATGAACCGAATTTTTACAAAACAGCTTTGCTAGTAGCAAACGATCCGAACAAAAGCGATAAATCAAAGGAATTTACCTCTGAGTGTTTTGAATTCGTTGGGGCTGTTGGAACCGAAAAAGAATGGTATGCCCAATTCAAAGAAGATCAGATCAACAGTTTTTTTTCTGAAGAACTCGACGAAACAGGCAATAAGAACAAATATTTCCCTAATTACATTCGGGCTCCACGAATCTGCCTAGAACCAGATCGATTGCGATTAGGGTTTCGTTGGGGCGAAGGAAAACTAAGCACCATCGTTTCAGCGGAGTTAAAACTTTGGCTTGCCAAAGACGAACCTAATGTTATTGCTGTTCAAGTTTATTCATTAAAGGCGGGCGCTTTGCCCATATCCTTGTTATCCATGTTCGACAAAATATCAGATACGGCAAGGCAAAACGGAATTGAAATATCCTGGTATAGGCATCAGGGAAAACCTGTAGCAGTGGTTCGATTTCAAGCAGATCAACCACGCCCTACAATGCTATTACAAGCATTGGAAATTGAAAGAGGGTTTCTCACACTACGCGGAAAAAACATGGATAGCAACCGGCCAGAAATACCCATTGCTAACAAGCAAGTCTCCAGCGCAAATTAGGCATTAGAGCCCATATTTAATTCGCGTGGCTTGGATAATCGTTTGAATCGTACAGTCCTCACCCAATCGACTTGAATTTAAAATCAGATCGTAGCAATAAGGCTCATTCATAACAGACTTAAAATGGCCGTGCAGGAATTCAACCCGCCTTTCATCAGAATTTCGAACTTTGTCTTTTGAATCGTCCAAGGTCAATCGGTCATATTGTGAAATATAAGAAGCTCTATCCTCAAAAGGGGCAATAATTCGGGCATGCAAACGATTGACATCGGGAACAATAAACCCGGCACCTGAACCAACAAAAACGGTATTACCAATGCACCCAAGCAGCAATATCACACGGGCCAAATCTTCAACTTCTTCTGTTCTGTTAATTCGCTTTTCGTCAACTAGTTGCGACCATTGCCCTTGCACCCAGTCAACAATTTTAGGGCCTGCAAAATCAAACAACTCCTGTTTTGCTGCTGGATTAGAAGCCATGTACTGAAGAATTTCATGGCTATAGATTTGCCAACCCAATTTTTTGGCAACCTTCGCAGCGATTGACCCACCTCTTGCGCCAAACTGTCGTGAAATGCAAAGGCAGTGTCCAGGAAAAGAACTGGGAATACTATCTGGGAATAAATCTCCTCGATACCCATGCTTGGGGAAATCAATAAACAAATCAGGTCTGGGGGTGCTATCATTTCTTTGCATTGGTCACCGGTAAAAAAATCATCTCTGGCCTCTTAACTCTATCTTCCCAAAAAAGAATATTCCTGCAACCAGAAATAGTAATGCAATACCCATCATAAAAAATATTGCCATTGTTTCCGAAAAATCACCATACCCACCACCTTGCTCTAAAACCACTCCTAAGTCCGCACTTTTTTGAAACATGATACATCTAGCATAAAAGGCAACACTTAATTGCTTGAGTGAACCTGGCATACTTCCTAAAAGTGTTTCAACAACAAAAGCATAAGCCAAGGCAATTAATGAGGCTCTAGGCAAACAGGCACCCATAAAGAAAAATACTGAGGCATAAGTTATGCTAGCTAAAGCTATGGGTTGCCAAAACAATTTAAAAGCAAAAAGCCCAGAATCACCTGCACAAACTGCAAGAACAAAAAAACCTCCAAGACTCCATATTAAAACCCAAGGAAGGATCGCCAAGAATTTTCCGAAGTAAATACTTGACCGCGGAACAGGCTTTGAGAATAACCAAAACAAGGTCTTACCTTCTCGTTCAGCCCCAAGTCCTTCCACCGCAAAAGTAAGGCACCACAAAGGAAGTAGAAATCCCAATAAAACAGAGAACACAACATTTTTAGTGAAAACAGGGAACCCTGATTGGATCAATAACCCAGAACTTGCCCCGGCAACCGCAGAACAAACAGCAGAAACACCAGCATTATGGCCCAAAACCAAACTCCCCGCCTCAATCATTTCAATTGAACTTTTAAAATTTAGGCCAACCTGACCACGCGGCTTAAGCGTTTTATAGTTCCATTGATTTTTCAAATTAACGGATACAACAACACCAGCAACGAGCATTAAAAAACCAACCGAAACCCAAAACAAACCGTGCCCAACCCTAGCCCGAAAAAGATGGACTGTAAGTTGGGACTTTACACCTTGAATAAAAGATTTTAGAAACTCCAAACTTAAACCTCTTTCAAAAATCAACCTTCAAATAATGACTCCATAACTTCAGCAGGGGCTTCGTCGACCACTTCCAACCTGCGAATTAGAAAATTGTTCTCAATCGACATCATCACCAAATGCGCAAAAACAAGCTCTGGCTTTCTAGTTAGGACCATTAAAACATGCTTTTCACCTTCAGGCAAACGAACTCCAAGTACCTCTGAATGACTTAAAACCGATTGAGCAAGCAATCGAATTCTTTCATTGGCTTGAATTTCCAAAGCAATTTCGACTGGCTTATTTAATAATCTATCTCGAGCACGGGAAACAGGCCCAGCGGAAACAACCCTGCCTGATCTTAGCATTACTACCTGATCCGTAAGTTTCTCAATTTCTTCCAACTCATGACTTGATACCAAAATAGTTTTTCCTAAAGTTTGAAACTGTAATAACAACTGAACTAAATCACGCCTTCCTACAGGATCTATACCCCGAAAGGGTTCATCTAAAATCAACAAAGGTGGATCCATTAAAATAGCATGGGCAATTTTTGCCCGTTGCCTCATTCCTAGCGAGCAGCGCCTTAACAATGTAGTTTGCACCGACGACAGACCTACTACTGAAAGAATCTCATTAAGCAAACTGGGAACCCGTTTGCTTTCAATCCCTGCTAAACAAGCCATTCTCGCAAGAAAATCTTTGATACTCCATGAAGGATAAAAGTAATCCAGATCAGGACTATAACCGACAAGCTGTTTTCCCTGCCAAGTCCAGGGATCAATTCCAAAAACATGAATAGATCCAGAATCAGGAAAAAGCTGACCAGATATCAAGTTCATTAAAGTGCTTTTCCCAGAACCATTAGAGCCCAATAGCGCCGTAATCCCCGGCCTAAGTTCCAAGCTAAGATCATTTAATCCCAGAAAATTGCCATGCCATTTGGATACTTTCTTGCACCATAAAGGCACAACATCAGACATGGCAAAATCAGATGAAACCCCCATCATGATTCCACACCCTTTTTAAAATATATTCGGATGGTAAGAATTGAACTAACCACAAAAACAAACCCCAGAGAAGCAACGGCTAGCCAAGGATTTAAAGAATGATCGGTTTGACCAGGAAGCAGGGTAGGGGATGCCCCGAGGCATTTTTCACCCAACCTTTCAACACAGTACCAAAAATCTAAAACCCTGAACGCAGGATTTAATTTTAAGCGATCAATCATGATGGCACAAAGAGAAGGGAGAAGAAAAAAGACACCAGCCCAGCACATGATTAAACCAATGGTTGACCTGAAAAATCCGACCGTAGCAAACAAAAGTGAAACAAGCCCAATATTAATTACAAAACCATAGCCAATAATTCCAAACAATAATCTTGGATGATAAAGCAGATAAGTCCAAGAATCGATAAAACAAATTTCTAGAAAAAGAAATAGGGCAGGAATAGTTGCGAATAAATGCACCAAAAAAGAGGCTGCGAGAAACTTACCACCAATATAATTGCTCATTCCACCAGATTTAGATTGGTAGAAAATCAAAGAGCCTTGATTTAAATCTTCGCCAAGCAAAGAAGCGCCCGCCAATACAAGTAGCACAATTATGCCCCTCGATTGCAGATTAATAAAGTTCCGAAAGGTCTCTGGAGATCCATCCATCTTCAAAACGCTTCGCAGAAATTGCATCATATCGTTTTGATTGGCACGCCCAAAACCACCAACGCGCACTAATCCGTCTGGTTGTTGATCGGCAACCCAAAAGAAAAGATACTGGCCAAAAAAATAGAGAAGAAAATTCAAAACAGCCAGTGAGAATACAACCCAAAATACTTTTCGCGTGAATATCAATTTCAACGATTCCCGAGTAATCGCAAACGCACCCATCCAAACCGGGTTTCTTAAACCACGCCATGGCCTGTATTCCAAAAATGAATTAAGGGAGGTAACCGACATCAGTTCGCCACCAGCCTTTGCTTATCTAAAAGAGCAAAAAAAGCATCATCCAAATTACCTTCCAATGGTACGAACTTTTTAATCACACCACCTGCCCCCAAAATTAGTGAGGCAATATTGTTTATCCCTAAAGATGTATCACACTGGACAAAAACTTTGGTAAACCCGCCCATATCTTGCGAGCCTACGCACCTTTCACCCAAAGCAGCAATTGAGTCAATTTGGTTTCCTGTAACTTCAATCAAATAACTATCGGCTTTATTTCCTACAAGGTTTTCAAGAGAACACGAAGCAAGGCAAACACCAAAATTTAAAACAACAACCTGATCACAAACAGCTTGCACATCTCCAAGTAAATGGGTTGACAGCACGATTGATTTGCCTTGTTGTCTAGCAAAATAACTAAGGTAATCCAACATTTGATTTCTGGCGGGCGGATCTAATCCTGCGGTAGGCTCATCAAGGATTAACAAGTCTGGATCATGAACCAAAGCCTGTGCAAGTTTAACTTTTTGAATCATCCCTGTAGAGTATTCACCAAGCTTTCTAAACCGCGCTTCCCCCATGCTTAGGCAGTCAAGAATCTCATGAGAACGCCTAAGAGCATCTTTGCGTTTCAGGCCTTCGAGTTCGCCAGCAAACGCAACAAACTCAAAACCTTTCATTGAAGGAATAATAGCTTTTGCTTCAGGCATGAAGCCAATTTTTCCCAACTCAACTTTTGTTTTGCCAAAAAGCGATATGTCGCCAGAAGTAGGAATATCTAGACCAAGAATAAGCTTGATTAAAGTAGATTTGCCAGCGCCATTTGGACCTAACAAACCAATAATGCCTGGATAAACTTCAAAAGAAACATTATCTAGAACGGTTTTCGAGCCGAATTTTCTAGTCAGATTTCGACACCCAATTACAGCGATCTTATCACCCACATTAAATTCTCGTTTAGAATTAAATCCGGAAGAAATCAATCGCTATTAAGCGCAGCAATTGCTTCCTTGCGATCATTGTAGATGGGCCATAGGGTATCGAGCCCGGTAAGGTGCAATAATTCTCTTGCATTGGGAGATGCCCCTGCAATTACGACCTCGCAACCATGCTTTTTGACTCTTTTATGACATCTAAGCAAAAAACCCAAGAATAATGAACCAACATAATCAACTTCAGAGAGATCAAAAACAAGCCCGCTTGGCTTCATTTGATCTAACGGATCCAGCACCAATTCAGTTGCGGTAAGCATAAGATCTTCAGCCATTTTTTCAGCGGTAGGCGATGGTATAACAATCGCTATGTCTCCAGCTTTTTCAATGCTAAACGTTGGAATTGCCATTGGTAGCTTTATAACTCCCCTTGAGATAAAAACTGATTTTCCAAGCCGTGTTTTAACTAACTAATATCCTATCTTCATGTGCATTGATAAAAAACACAAGTTATTTAAAGGAAATTAGTTACTTGGACACCATAAATCCAAAACTACCTGTTATCAAACTAAAAATCGTTAGGAACTCAAACCATCCTTGGATATTCCAGAAAATGATTGAGAAGCCTGACCAAAAAATTCCCAACGGCTGCATTGTTGACATCGAAGACCGAGCAGGAGCCTGGGCCGGCCGTGGAATTTTTAATGGCCACTCCAGAATTTCTCTTCGCATTTTAACAACCAATCAAGACGAACAGATTGACGAAGCTTTCTTTGATAAAAAAATAGGATTGGCAGTTGGGCTCCGTAAGGAAACCCTTAATCTAGAAGCTTCAACCAATGCATACCGCCTTATCCATGGCGAAGGGGATGGCCTTAGCGGACTTATCATTGATAAATTTGGGAAAACAATTGTTATCGAATTTTTTTCTTCGGGCATGTACCGTCTTAAAGACACAATTCAAACGATTCTTCTAAAACATTATCCAGAACATCAAATTACTTGGTTTGCTGAAAGTCATGTTCAAAAGCAAGAGTCATTTAATTGCAAAGAACCTGGCTACGATATAAACCCAGAAATAATTAATGAAAATGGATTAGGCTTTAAGGTAACCCCTGGCACTGGCCACAAAACCGGGTTTTTTGCAGATCAACGCGAAAACCGATTGCTTCTCAGCACCTTTTGCAAAGATAAAAAAATCTTGGACCTTTGCTGCAATTCCGGGGGGTTTTCCGTTTATGCAAAAGCCCTAGGTAAAGCTGAAGATGTAACCGCAATTGATCTCGACGAAGAAGTCCTTGCGCTTGCCAGACATAATGCCAGCCTAAATAAAGTAAGAATTAAATGTGTCCAATCAGACATTTTCCCTTGGTTGCGGGATTGCATAGCTAAAGGGGAAAAATTTGATGTCGTCATTTTAGATCCATCCAAGCTAACCCGTGATCGCGATGAAATTGAAACTGCGCTTAGAAAATATACAGATATGAACCGGCTCGCAATGCAGGTGGTCTGTGATGGAGGGATTTTGCTTACTTGTTCTTGCACTGGTTTAGTTTCTGAATTTGATTTTTTTGATTCAGTGCGAAAAGCAGCTTGGCAAGCAGGAAAAACAGCCCAAATTTTAAAATTAACTGGAGCCGGCCCGGATCATCCGTTTATGGCCCATGCGGGCGAAGGGCGTTATTTAAAAGCTATTTTTGCCAGAATTCATCATGGTACTACATAAAAAAGCGCCTCAGCTTTAAACTGAGGCGCTTAGATTTTATCATCAGCTAATTACTTTAAAGCAATTCTGTAACAGGTTCACGATCATCCAGAATATACATTGGACGGCCAAAGTTATCTGGGAAGGTCGCTGAAGAATCGATTCCCATTGCAGAGTAAATAGTGCTCAATAATTGGGGCACTTTATACTTGCGATCAATAGGATATTCACCGCGAGCATTAGTTGCACCAATCGCTTGCCCCATTTTCAAACCGCCACCTGCAACAAGGGCACTCATAGCTGCTGACCAATGGTCACGGCCACCACCATCTTGCATATTGATTTTTGGTGTTCTACCAAACTCGCCCCAAACCACCGTAACAACCTCGTCGCTCATGCCTCGATCATGAAGATCTTGAATGAGGCTAGAAATACCCCGATCCAGCATTGGAAGTTGGGTTTTCAGGGTTTTAAAGTTACCGGAATGGGTATCCCAACCACCATATGAAAGAGTTACGCAGCCAACACCTGCTTCGATAAGCCTTCTGGCAGTAAGGAATTGTTCAACTCCTTTATAACGATCACGAACTTTCGGTTCTTCTCTCGAAAGATCAAGAGCTTTGCGAACGGTACCTGATGCAACCATTTCAAAGGCTCGCGTGGCAAAAGAATCCATTCCCTTCATGGTGCCAGAGGCATCAATTTCACGGCGAACATTATCAAAGTTTTTAAGTAGCGATTTTCGATCATCATAACGGTCGTTTTCAACACCGCTAGGAAGGCGTAAGTTTTGCAAACCAGGACCGTCTGGAGTAAATGGCCTATGAGCAATACCAAGATAACCAGGTTCGGTACCTTTAGTCATGCCCCTTAAGCTTACAAAAGGCGGGATATCGGACTGATTGGATTGAAGCTTGGAAATAACCGAGCCAAAAGAGGGATGATGAACAACCCTATTTATATTTTCACTATAACCAGTCATTACTTGGGAATCGGAATGTTCATCAACAGAAACAAGACTTCGAACAACGGCAAGTTTGTCAAACATTTTAGCTTGGTTAGGAAAATGCTCGGAAATTTGAACCCCAGGAACATTGGTTGAAATCGGTTTGAATTCACCACGAAATTCCGAAGGAGCATTGGGCTTTAGATCATACATATCCATGTGGGAGGGGCCACCGGGAAGATAAATCATAATTGCAGACTTAGCCGTGCCAGTTTTACCTGCTTCTTTAGCTCGAAGCATATCAGTAAGAGAGAGGGAAGAACCAAAAGCACCAATTTTGAGAAAGTTTCGGCGATTGATACCATCGCAAAATCTATTGGATCCACCAGAAAAAGATAACATAAGAATACTCCATTACAAGGTAGAAGCCTCGCTTAAAAACAGGTAGGTGATTAAAAAATAACCCAACATCACCAATAGGTCAACTGTTTTTATTGATAAAACCAAAATAATTCGAATAAAAACCCAAAAATCAGTTCGAAATATAACAAATGGTACAAAAACTTCTTTTATTTAGCGTGTTAACCGTTTAAATCACTCAATAATCAAGCCCTATCCTCTATATGTTAATGAACTAAAAACCATTCAGAAACATAATTTAAGACCTACTAAACCATTATTTTCGTTAATGAACATTTACAGGCTCCAAATTAGATCGACGCTTTTTCAAATCCAATACAATAAACTTACTTTTATTAAGGGAAGATATAACGCAGAAAACTATATGTTAAAAAAAACATTAACGGTCGCTGGCATCGACATAGGCGGGGCAAATATTAAATATTGCCAATCGGATGGGTATACCCTAAACACCATATTTCCACTTTGGAAAAAAAAGTCCTCTTTACCTGCGATTCTTGAAAAAATCATACCTTCCAAAAAAATTAGAGCTCTTGCAATCACAATGACTGGAGAACTGTGCGACTGCTTTGAAACAAAAACTGAAGGAGTGAGATACATCTTAAATTCTATTCCTGAGAAACAATTAACTCCCTTAGTTTGGACTACAAATCAAAATTTTATTCCTTTGAAAGACGCAATCCAAAACCCAACAATTTGTGCTGCTTCAAACTGGTTGGGCTTGGCAAGCTTTATTGCAAAACAACATCCTGAAAATTTTGGGCTATCAATCGATATCGGTTCAACCACCACAGACATCACATCCATCGATATGGGAAATCCAAACCCACATGGTATCACCGACACCCAACGGTTAAAATATGGCGAACTTGTTTACACCGGCATGAAACGAACACCAATAGCGTCATTATTGGGAAGCAAATACGCACAAGAATTTTTTGCAACTATTGCGGACGCTCACCTACTTGTAAATAATTTAAAAGAAGACGAAGAAGACACTGAAACCGCAGACGGAAGACCATTTACAAAAACAAACTCAGCTAGGCGCATTGCCAAAATGCTTTGTGCGGATCAAAACGAAATCTCAATGTCCGTAATCATAAAAACAAGCGAACTTGCTATCAAAACACAAATCAAATGGATCACGGTTGCGCTAGAAAAACATCTCCAAAGAAAAGGCCAAGAACCAAAATGGATTAGCATATCAGGATCGGGGGAAACTTTGGGGAAAATGATTGTAGAATCATTTTCATGGAAAGCAAAGCCTCGCATTCATTCATTTTCTAACGCATTCGGAATTGAAAATTCAAGTGCGGCATGCGCATACAGTATTATGAAATTAGCTGGTAATTACCATGAACTGTAATGTCATAAAAGTTGGGGGAAGCCTTCTAGACACTATCGACTTGCCCCAAAAACTCGATCAATTGCTAAAGAAGTTGCAACCTAGCTGCACCGTGGTGGTCGTTGGAGGCGGAAAAGCGGTGCGAGAAATAGAACTAAATAATGCAAACAAAAACCCTGCACTTGAACACTGGGATTCATTGCAAATAATGACTGAAAATGCCATTGCGTTAATGTCTCATTTCGAAGGAACCACAATGGCGAGCACACCATTTAAAATAGCTTCGGGTTTGTTTTTTTTAGATGCATTTCAATATTGCAAAAATGATAAAACGATTAATGGTGAACCTTTTTTACCACAGACTAGAGATGTGCGTTCTGATAGTGTTGCACTTCGATTCGCACAAGATTTCGAATTCAGTGCATTGTATTTATTGAAATCAGTCAACTTCCCAGCATCAAAAAACTGGGAAGATGCGTGCAACCAAAATTATGTTGATCGTTTTTTCTACAAGCTATTCAACAACAAAAAACATAACCCCACCATATATACAATCAATTTAAGATCATCACAAACTGTTCAGCCTTTTAATTCCAGTAATAAGATCTAAAGTTAAATCAAAATCAATTGTTTTATTTCTGGAGCGCTCTTTGCAAACTGCGCCACGAAACCCAAACCATGCAGGCTTGACCCCTTCCCGAATAAGCCGGGCCACTCTTTCAAGATTCAATGAACCAGCAAGAGCAAATTTTACATTATGAACATCACACTTGTTTTGTATTTGTAAAAGTTCATCAACCGTAATCCAGTCAAGAACTGAAGAACCATCTTTACACCATGTATCAATCATAATCGCAGAAAACGAATGTTCGAATAACATTTCTAAAAGAGCAAATGGCTTGCTTGAATCAGCTTTTAAATAATCGCCATATAATACAGGAACTAAAAAAGCAGATTTATTTAACAAAAGAACCTGCTCTTTTAATAAAAGCAAATTATCAACCCAATTACCTGTGCTTTTGCAATTAGAAAGCCCAAACTTATAAAAAGAAATTCCAATAGGGAGAAAATCTGGTTGCTTAGGTACATCACATAGCTCTCCGCAAGCCATGCTAAGGGGATAATTAAAAGGTAAAGCGTTTTGAATTAGTGAAACAACCGATAAATCAACCATACCCATAGCGGCTTTTTCAGGCTCTTTCAAATCAACGAGATCAACTCCAGCCCTTAAGGCAATTTTTGCTTCTTCAACATTTCGGACACTAACTAAAACACTAACCAAAGTTCACCTCACAATTATCAAGCAATTCATACAAGAAACAACATAAACTGACTATGTTTTATCAAGATCATTATTTTTATCATTTCAGCAATGAACAATGTTAAAGTAATAATAGTAATTAAATATTACCAAACATTTATTGAAGTTAAAATTGTATCAACCATGATAAAAATTTACCCGAATTACGAACCGCTTCCAGGCTATCGAGTCCTTGAAAAAATTGGCAGTGGCGGATTTGGCGAAGTTTGGAAATGCATTGCTCCGGGGGGGCTTCTCAAAGCTATAAAATTTGTATCAGGAAAACTTGGAGTAAAGTCAGATATACGGGCAGAACAAGAATGGCGCGCAGTTGATCGAATTAAAATTATCAGGCATCCTTTCATTCTTACAATGGAACGAATTGATATTATCGAAAACTGCCTGGCTATCGTTATGGAACTTGCTGACAAAAACCTTTGGGACCGATATCAGGAATGTAAACAAAAAAGCCTAAAAGGAATACCAAAAAACGAAGCACTACACTACTTGGCAGAGTCAGCAGAAGCACTCGACGTTATCAATTCTCAGTACCAACTACAGCACCTAGACATTAAGCCACAAAACTTATTTTTAGTGCACAATCATTTAAAAATTGGAGATTTTGGGTTAGTCCACGATCTTACAATTGCAGACCAAGAATTTGAAGGCGGAATTACACCAATTTATTCCGCACCCGAACTCATAGAAGGCCGTCCAAGCAGATTCAGTGACCAATATAGCCTAGCTATTGTTTACCAAGAAATGACAACAGGAAAAAAACCCTTTGAATCAGATAATTTAAGAAATATTATTAAATCGCATTTAACTGATGCACCAAATCTTTCTTCACTTGAAGACAGTGAAAAACCTATTATCGCCCGCGCTCTTTCAAAAAAACCCGAAGATCGTTTTAAAACATGCACTGAATTTATAACCGCTTTAAAAGCTATTCATTCACCCTTTGGTTTTCAAATAACGAATCAACCTTTTATTCTAGAGGAGCAATCTATTGTTCCTGAATCAAAAGCTAAAGAACAACCAATCAAAAACATTGACTTAAGTAAAACATTATCTTTCAAAAAATCAAATGATGAACAAAATTCATCAAACCAAACACCTGAACAAGAAGAATCATTACCAAACAAAGAACTAATTCTAAATCTAGAAAATCGCACAGGATCATTAATAATCGGCCTAGGAAGAACGGGTATCGGTGCAACCGCATTTTTTGATAATGCGCTTAATAACCAATCAAAATCAACTGGATTAACTTTACCTATTGAAATACTTGGTATTGATATCGACGCCCAGGGCCTAACCACGGAAAAAGAAGACGATCAACTTAAACTTCCTTATGACAAAGCTGTGGTTTTCAAACTAAACAGGCCTAACTACTATTTAGGCAACAAAGAAAAATCTGAAAAACTAGCACAATGGCTTCCTCTAAGTAAACTGTATCAAATCCCAAAAAACTTAAGCACAGAAGGAAATAGAACCCTAGGAAAACTCGCAATACTTGATGCGGGAGAAAAACTAAATGATGAACTAAAAAAGCTTTTGATTAAAATCAATCAATCCGCATACTCGAATACTATGCCGGGGATAATTAGCCCTAATATTTGGATTTTAACTCATGCCGGAGGCGGTGCCGTTGGTGCACTTCTAGATGTTTGCAAATCAGTTATCGAATCATGCCTCCAACTAAACTTAAAAACACCAACTTTCAACCTAATTTTGGCTTTGCCTTCAAAGGAAAATTGCAGTGTGCAAATGGCATCAAATACAACCATTACACTTGAAGAATTAGAGAAAATAGAAATAGCAGATCGAACACAAAAAACAATCTTGATAGAAACATCAACAAATGAAAAAGCTCTTCATTTAAAATTAATGCAAGATATGGGAACGGTAGTTTACGCAAACCAATTGAAAATTTACAACCAAGGTTCGGAAATTAACAAAAATTATAAACCCGTATATTCCGCAAAAAAATCTTACAAATCTGCTGGAGCGGAGTTAGAACTACTATCAAATGACTTAAATCAGCAAGTAATAATCAACAAAACCTGTTTGGAATTAATCCGATCATGGGTACAGGTAAATCCAGTTTATCATCATGAAATAAGCACATGGATTGACCAAGAATTGATAAGAAACAATATTACATTTGAAAATCTAACATCAAGTTTAACAGAGCACCTTGAATTAAAATTAGGCCATCCAATAAGCTCATTCATATTAAAAGACCTAATTGATCCATTATTCAAATTGGAGTCTAAATTAGGAAACGAAGACATATCAATAGAAACGATTGCAAAGACAAGCTTGAATATTCTCAAAAATTCGGAACAAAATCTAGGACTCGAATGGTATACAAGTGAAAATTTAACTGACAAAGGAACTTTCTACAAAATAATGATGCAAAAAATCAACGAACTAACTGAAATTTTTGGTTCGGTGATTGATTCTTGGATAGTTCAATGGATTGAAAAACCGGGATATCGTTTTGCCGCTGCGGAACTTATCCTTTCTATCATCAAGAAAAAAACAGAAGAACTTCGAATTCAAACAATTTCAATCCGAGAAAAACACCATTCAAGTTTAAAAGTTGATTTACTTCGGTTTAATAGTGCAATCCAACAACCTGCAGGAATGAAGAGCGGATACAACCAATCAATTCAGAAAATCATCGGTCAATTTAAATCACTGTTTCGAACCCAACTGGAAATACTGCAATGCGACTGTATTTTTAGTTTTATTCAGTCCATCAATTTGCAAATAACAGACCACGCTAAAGAAATTGACGATTGTAAATCAAAACTTTTGGGCATATGCACACGAATAAAAGGAGGCAAGGAGTTACCTAACAGTAAATCAGAAGAGTTTTCCGTTTTCTCACACACTAAAACTCTAACAGAAGGAGAACTTAATTCTCTAGACAACACAATTCAAGAAGCGATCGTAAAAAACTTCGAAGCGTTCACACAATTGTTCATTGGCAGGGAAAACTTGATTTTTGAACTTGAAAAAACAATCAATCAATCAGTATCAAACTATTTAAAAAACCTAGGAAAACTTTTAATCAGCAACATTTTAGATTCAACTGAAGACTCAAGCACCAAGATTAGCTTCATCAAAAACCATATTGCTTCAGTTCAGCATAAGAACCCCATGCATGTAAATGATCTTGCGAATCAAACTATTTTTTCATTCCCCCAAAACATTTTAGGGGAATGGAACAATATTGAGATATTTGGCCCGACTAATCAAAGCATTTACTTAGTGCCCGGAAACGCTGATTTTATTTCATGTATATGCGAAGAAAACATCACAAATTTGAATGATTCGAAAAGTTTAAATCATTTTTTTGAAATACATCAAGAACATATAAATAATGATGCCCAATCAGGTACAGAAACCACAAGACAAACGCCAAAATAGCAGGATGCTAACCATGTCTGAACTGGAATATCGAATTAATCAAGATGCATTTCACGGCCCCTTAGATTTATTATTACATCTTGTTAAAAAAGAAGAAGTGGACATTCTTGAAATATCAATTGTAAGAATTGCAGATCAGTTTAAAGAATTCATGGAAGTTATCACATTCTTAGACTTAACTTTGGCAGGTGAGTTTTTAGTAATGGCAACAAAGTTGATGGAAATTAAAAGCCAATTGCTTTTACCAAGGCAGGTACAACACACCAACAAAGAAGATGACCCAAGAAATGAGATTGTAAGGCAACTAGTGGAATACAAGAAATTTAAAGATGCTGTTGAAATTCTTGAGGAACAAGCAGAATCTGCAGGCCAGAAAATTCCCCGTTTAATTTCGGACCAATTCCATGAGGAACGAGTAAGTTCAGAGAAACCAATTCAGGAAGTAGAACTTTGGGATTTAGTAAGTGCATTTGGTAGAATCATGAAAGAAACTCTTGCAATTCAAGCGCAAGAAATTGTTGTGGATCAAACGCCAATGGAGGTATATCTGGAAGAAATAACCGGGAAGTTAATTCGAGAAAAATCGATACCATTCAGAGATTTATTCTGTCCCCCATTCCACAAGATGCGTTTGATTGGGCTATTCCTTGCGATACTCGAACTAATAAAAAAACAATCAATATTTGCACAACAAGATGACAATTTTGGTGAGATTCATTTAAAATGGAGTCAGAGCGTTACCGTTTTTTAAATCGCTTTTTCTTTATTTGTGGTGCAGCAACTTTCTCGCCTTTTAATGTTGCGATTTTATCTCGTAGTTGAGCAGCTTTTTCAAATTCTAAATCTTCGGCAGCTTTAAGCATTTGGATTTGCAGCTCTTCTATCATCTCATGCTTCTCAACTTGATCTTCATTTTCAATTCCAACCACTTTGTTAGCAAAATCATAAGCTGCTATTTCATCTTCTATAAAAAGTGGTATTAAACTTTTGACAGATTGTGGAGTAATATTATTATCTAAATTATATTGCGTTTGCAATTCTCTCCTTCGTTTAGTCTCTTCAATTGCACGGTGCATAGAATTAGTTACTCGATCACCATAAAGAATTACTTCGGCATTAACATTTCTAGCAGCCCTACCAATAGTTTGAATCAGAGATGTTTCACTTCTTAAGAAGCCTTCTTTATCAGCGTCTAAAATTGCGACAAGAGAAACCTCGGGTAAATCCAAGCCTTCCCTCAAAAGATTAATACCGACAAGCACATCAAATGCACCTTCGCGTAATTCCCGCAAAACTTTAATGCGCTCGATCGCATCTAATTCTGAATGGAGCCATTTGCAACGCATCCCTGTTTCTTGAAAGAACCGAGTTAAATCCTCTGCCATTCGTTTGGTTAGCGTTGTAACTAAAACCCGCTCTTTTCGATCAACCCTAATTTTAATCTCTTTTACAAGATCAGCAACTTGCCCCTTGGCTGGCCGGACATGCAAAATCGGATCAACCAATCCGGTTGGTCGAATTACCTGTTCAACAACTTCTCCCTTGCACCGGGATAACTCATACTCTGCAGGGGTGGCAGACATAAACAGTATGCTTTTAGATTTGTTTTCCCATTCTTCGAAACGGAAAGGCCTGTTATCCAATGCACTAGGAAGCCTAAATCCATGGTCAACGAGTGTTGTTTTTCTAGAAAAATCGCCTGCATACATGCCTCGAACCTGCGGAACGGTGACATGAGATTCATCAACAACAAGAAGAAAATCTTCAGGGAAAAAGTCCATAAGAGTGTAGGGCGGTTCTCCGGGATTTCTTCCACTAAACCAGCGGGCATAATTTTCAACACCGGGGCAATGGCCTGTTTCAATCAGCATTTCAATATCAAATTTAGTTCTTGCAGCAAGCCTTTGGGCTTCGAGTAATTTGCCTTCTTTTTTAAAAACATCAAGCCTGTCGTCCAGTTCCTTTTTAATGCCTTCCACTGCGGTTTTCATTCTATTTTCTGGAGTTACAAAATGTTTTGCAGGGTAAATAAAAAGTTCATCATTCGTTTTAAGAACATCACCTGTAAGAGGGTTCGTGAGGCTAAGATTATCGATTTCATCACCAAAAAGTTCAACTCGCAGGGATATTTCCTCCGATGCAGGCCAGATTTCGATTACATCACCCCTAACTCTAAATGTTCCGCGGGTAAACGAAATATCATTTCGTTTATATTGAATATCAATAAGTTTGAGCAGAAGCTCTTCTCTTCGAATCGATTCACCTCGCTTTAAAGATATAACCATGCGTTTATAATCACTTGGCGAACCCAATCCATAAATACAAGAAACACTGGCAACTATTATAACATCCTGCCTACTAACCAAAGCACTGGTTGCAGCGAGGCGAAGTCGGTCAATATTCTCATTAATTTGCGCATCTTTTTCGATATAAATGTCACGCTGAGGGATATAAGCTTCGGGCTGATAATAATCGTAATAACTAACGAAATAATGCACCGCATTTTCGGGAAAGAACGCTTTAAATTCTTGGTATAGTTGTGCTGCAAGAGTTTTATTATGCGCAAGCACCAGAGTAGGCTTGTTCAAATTCGCAATAACATGGCTTGCAGTAAAAGTTTTTCCAGTACCAGTTGCACCCAGCAAAACTTGAGCAGCCTTCCCCTCATTAAA
>CAMDHK010000016.1 GCA_945897965.1 Candidatus Kuenenia stuttgartensis
GCACAGTTTGTAGTGCCTAAGTCGATACCAATTGAGAACCGTGAATTTGCCATGGTTTTGTTCTGCTTACTTTTGGGGGATTTCTAATTCAGCTTGTGCAAGGACGGGATTCTTTCGGAAAGAATCGGTTACTTCCGGAATCTGGGAAGATATTACCTGCCACCCTTGGTGTTTAAGTATTCCGTTGTACGGAGGTTGCCCCTCGAGAAAGCCGGTAAGCATTATTTTGCTTGGGTTAAATCCCGATTCAAGAGTAATTCGAGCCCCTTCTTCTTGGGAAATAACTGGTTGTAGGGTTAACTTTTCAAGAAGGTACTTCCTGCATTTTGTATGCACCTCACGAACACCTGCCCCTATAAGGTCATCAGGTGCGGAACTGATATCTTCAAGTAAAAAGTCGATAAGTCTGGCTTCTCTTTGCAGTAAATAAAGCGGCCAGATTAGGTCCGCATTAACTTTAGTTTCTACTTTGGGAATGCTACTGTTTTTTTCTTTTTGAGGATTTTTGCCGTGGGCTAAGACTGAAAAAAATGTAGTGATCGCATTTGTAAGATTACTAAAATTTCCTTTGCAAAGTATAAGAAGAATTGCCATTTTCATGAATGCAATTCCCAAAATGATATAAAATGCATACAGCATTGGTTCCATTCGGATATTCCTTCTAAAGATAAATTAGCAAAACATAGTTTATGATAAACTCAGGTTTGGCGAATGGCTACAAACTTTAAATATTCTATTTAAGAGGGTTGGATTATTATGCCTCAGAAAGTTGCCCTTATAACAGGCAGTGGAAAACAAAGAGTTGGATGGCATGTTGCTCATGCTCTGGGGTTAATCGGATATCGTATATGTATTCATTATAGAACATCGGCTCTTGAAGCAAAACAGTCTGCGGAATTATTAAATAAGGCTGGGATTGAGGCTACGATCTTTCAAGCTGATTTAGCAAGGGAATCTGATGTTGAGAGAATGTTTCATGAAATAAAGATGCAATTTGGGCGCCTAGACGCTTTGGTGAATTGTGCTTCGATTTGGGAGCGAAAAGACTTTCTCGAAATTTCTTCAAAGGATGTATCACGGCATTTTGAAGCAAATATTTTGGCTACTTTTCTTCCTTCTAGGTTGGCGGGTCTTATGATGATCGCTCAACCCGAAGGCGGAAATATTATTAATATTGGTGATTGGGCTCAAGATAGGCCATATCTAGGCTATAGTGCTTACTTTGCTACAAAAGGGGCGATTCCAACGCTTACGCGAAGTTTGGCGGTGGAGCTTGGGAGTAGAAATCCCAAAGTTCGGGTTAATTGCATTCTTCCTGGGCCAGTTATGCTACCCCTCGATTTACCCTTGGAAGAGCGACAAGAAGCAATCAACGCTACTCTCGTTCGTTCTGAAGGTTCACCCCAGGATATTTCACGAGCCGTGTTATTTCTGATCCAAAGCGAATTTATTACCGGAATTGAATTACCTGTTGATGGCGGAAGAACCATTTGGGCAAATGGGAAATAATCTATTTCATCCAGAGTTTTCGATCCAAACTACGGTAGCTGATAGCTTCGATAAGGTGTGGGGCAAGAATTTCGCTTGCTTCTTCTAGGTCTGCAATTGTACGGGCCATACGTAAAATCCGATCGTGTGCCCTAGCAGAAAGGCCAAGATTTTCCATTGCGATTTGTAGTAATGATTTGCTTTCCTTGTTGAGAACGCAATGCTTTCGAACTTGTTTAGAATTCATTCTGCTATTCAGCATAAAATTTGATTTACCAAATCTTAGGCTTTGTTTTTCTCTGGCCAAGTTGACCTGTTCACGCATGAGAGTGCTAGATGTTCCGTCAGATAAAGCTGTAAGTTCTTGAAATGGGACAGCGGGTACTTCGATATGGAGATCGATACGGTCTAAAAGTGGTCCACTAATTTTACCCATGTATTTTTCAATTGCAGCGGGATAGCATTTGCAAGGATGCTTGGTGTCCCCCAAATACCCACATGGGCACGGATTCATCGAAGCAACCAGTACAAACCTTGCAGGAAAAGTTGTGGATTGAAGGGCTCTCGAAATAGTTACCTGCCCTTCTTCTAATGGTTGCCTTAAAACTTCAAGGCTCCGCCTGTTGAATTCAGGTAATTCATCCAGGAATAAAATTCCATGATGGGCAAGGCTGATCTCACCTGGAGCAGGGGTTTTGCCACCTCCTACCATTCCGGCATCGCTGATGGTGTGATGGGGGGATCGAAAGGGCCTTGTGGTAAGTAAAGATTGATCTGAATTTAGTCTGCCTAGGGCACTGTATATGCGAGTTGTTTCAAGGCTTTCCTCTAGTGTGAGCGGGGGCAGAATAGTTGCCATTCTTTTTGCCAGCATGGTTTTTCCTGTTCCAGGAGAGCCAATCATAATGACATTATGCCCGCCTGCAGCAGCAACAACTAGAGCGCGTTTGGCGGACTCCTGACCGCGTACATCAGAGAAATCAAAGTCGTATTTGTTGAGATTTTCAAAAGCTAAGTTTTCCTCAGGAACCAAGGGCGCAATGACTTTCTTCCCGGTAAGAAAACCAACCGAATCTGAAAGGTTATGAATGGGATAAATCAAAAGATCTTTTACTACACTGGCCTCTTTGGCGTTCATGAATGGCAGGAGTAAGCCTTTAACGCCACCTTTAGCTGCTGCCAAGGCAATTGAAAGTGCACCTTTAATTGGGCGGAGATTACCATCTAGGGCGAGTTCGCCAACGAATGCGTAGTCGATTGTATTTTTTATTGGTATTTGTTCGGTAGCAGCAAGAATACCAAGGGCAATTGGAAGGTCGAAGCTTCCTGCATCTTTCTTTAAGTCAGCTGGTGCTAAGTTAATAACGGTATGGCCTGTAGTCCGGGAGTAGCCTAGATTGGATAGTGCCCGTTCAATTCGGTGAATGCTTTCTTTGACGGCTTGTTCTGGAAGTCCCACGATTACCGTTTTTGGAAAACCAGCACTAACATCGACTTCAGCTTCGACAAGGGTAGCATCAATACCAATTAAGGCGTAGGTTTTAAGGTTTGCAAGCATGAACTGGGCGATTGTTCACGGGGTTTATGTTGATTAAATCTTTTCTTCTTCTTTAGGTCTGTTTTCGTACACGAGCCTTATAAAAGAGAATTTTCCGACTGTAAATAGTATAAAGCCTGAAATTATATAAAGCCACAACTTAATTGACCCATGTGCTAAAAACCCAAACCAAGGTGCATCAGTCTTACCTTCTTCTGGTGAACACCATTCATCAATCTTTAACATGTAAACGAGGTTGAATGTGAGCAAAATTAAACAAATAACAACACCGATAATCCCGGGTAAATTCCAGAAGAATATGTCGGCTCCGGTAATGTCGTATGTTTTTCTTGTCTGTGCTATTTGCCTGGTTAAATTGTTGTAACCACAAAAAATACATAAGACTGCATCTTCACTAGATAATTCCTTGGCGCAATTAGGGCACCGAGCTTGCAATATTGTATCGTGCATGCCGTAGGCTTTCCCATCATCATCTGGATCATCCCCTGCTTGCTGTTTTTTTTTGTCTTCTTCAGCAGGCTTTGCAGTTTCTTTAGGGGGGGCTGGTTTTTGTGCTTCAAAAACTTTGCTGCACCCTTTGCAACGAACTTTCTTTCCAAGTAAGTCTGGGGGAACAGTGATTACCTTTTTGCATTCTGGGCAAGTTATCTTAATAGGGTCTGTCGCAGCCATCTTTCTTCCTTAAAATTGGGTTCTTCAAAGCTATATAGCTTTAAAATAACCTTTTAGTTAAACTTTCAATCATTAATTTTTTCAAATAGTTGAATTTACTTGGAGATCATGTGGCGGAATTAAATCAAAGTAAACTCCTGATCAGTATCGCAACTTATAATGAACACGATAACCTCAGGCCATTGGTTGAGTCTATTAAAAATTTCATGCCTCAAGCCCATATCCTTATTGTTGATGATAATTCGCCCGATGGTACCGGTAAACTTGCAGATGTTCTTACACAAGAACTTTCAAATCTACACGCAATTCATCGCACAGGCAAATTAGGCCTAGGCACAGCAATTGTGGCTGGAATGAAGTTTGCTATTAATAATGATTTTGATTATTTCATGAGTATCGATGCGGATTTTAGTCATCATCCAAGATATATACCTGCTATTTTTCAGGGGATGGCAGAAAAAGATGTAATGATTGGTTCCCGGTATATTCCTGGCGGTGGCACTAAAAATTGGCCATTTTCACGCAAGGTTATTAGTACTTCCGTGAATTATCTGGTTAAACTTCTTTTTTGGATGCCTGTTCGTGATGCTAGTGGTGGATTTCGTTGTTATCGAACTTCGAAACTAAAAGAAGTAGATTTCGATCGAGTTTGGTCTAAAGGTTATAGCTTTCAACAAGAAATGCTTTTCAGAGTATATAGGTGTGGCAGCAAATTGGGTGAGTACCCGATCATTTTTGAGGATCGCAGGGCGGGCTCTTCTAAAGTTAATTGGAAAGAAGCTCTTCGATCAATTTCATTGCTTATTTATCTTGGCACTATGTCCAGATTTAAACGCAATTTATGAGCAGCTTTTCTCCTGATACCGAGGTTGGTGAATTTGTAATCAGCTCCTGTTTTTATAAAGGCTTTTACTTTAGTATTTATTGGGATTATTGTTCCGTTCGGTTCTTGCTTGCAGGGATCGAAGACCAAACTTCACGGGTAAATGAGTTTGTGTTAGCTCTTAACGATAGTGTTTCGACCAAGAAAATAAATAATTGTGATCATCTTATTGCATTGCTTGATTCTTTTTATGCGGGGAAAAAAGTACCTCTAAAGCTCAACCCCAAAGGCACGCCTTTTCAAATGAAGGTTTGGAATAAGTTAGTTACAATTCCCTTTGGCCAAACTAAAAATTATAAGCAAATTGCAATTGAGATAGGTAATCCGAAAGCATGCAGGGCCGTTGGTAATGCCTGCGGGAAGAATCCAATTCTATTGCTGATACCGTGCCATAGGGTTATAGCTTCTGATAAAACATTAGGAGGGTTTTCTGCAAGTTTTAGTTTAAAGAAAACCCTTTTAGAAATCGAAGGCGCTAACTTAGTTTGACATTCCCCTGCCCTAAAATTTCTTCAAGTTCCTCAACTGGAAAGCGGTTTGGGTTGACTTGAAAAGCCCGGCCTAACTTGAGCACACAAAGATTTTTTGCGTAATCCCGAACTGAAAGAAAGACTGGGCAAGATCCAGGGCTTGTTTTTAATATCTCTGCAATTTGATTGATCTCGTGGGGCTTATTTGTACCCAATGAAACTTGCAAGTAAAGCCCCTTTGCAAGTTCTTTTGATGCTTGTTCTACGCTGAATACTCTTTGCAGGATAAGGCCAGGTTCATCCCTTGTTCGCTCTACTTTGCCTTTAAAGAAACAGACCCGGTCTTCCTGATATTCGTCTTTGTATCGAAGGTAATCATCAGGCCACATTACACAATCAACCCCACCATTAAAGTCTTCAATCCTGCAGCGTACATATCTTGTGTTTCCGTTCTTGGCTTTTTTGGTGTTCATGAACCGGATTTGAGTGATCATTCCCCCAAGGGTAACTTCGTGGTCTGCAGGTAAATCCCGAAGTTGTTCACAAGAATGTGTGGAAAACCTGCGAATTTCTTTTTCAAATTGCGTTAGCGGATGGCTAGAGAAGTAAAAGTCTAATACCTCTTTTTCGAATTTGAGTTTTTCTGTTTCGTTCCACTCTGGAACTTGAATTAAAACTGATTTGCTGTTGTTATCTTCCTCTGCGGGGGATTCAGTTGCCTGGGCAAATAAGTTGCCCTGCCCCGATTTTTTGTCATGTTGCCTGTCAACCGCACCCTTTATTGCTCTGGGCAAAAGATGCATTAGTTGGGCCCTATGCGCCCTGAGGCAATCCAGCGCCCCTGCTTTGATTAGTTTTTCTATCACGCCTTTGCTTACTAACCTAAGATCAATTCGTTCGCAAAAATCAAATATATCTCGGTATTTGCCAAGTTCCGTGCGATTACGCACAATCTCTGCTGCAGCATTACCCCCACAGCCTTTGATTGCTCTTAATCCAAAAAGAATTTGTCCATCCTCTACAACAAAATCAGAATCACTTAAGTTGATATTTGGAGGGCAAACTTCTACTCCCCCGCGGCGTGCATCATCAATATGCATTACCAAGCTGTCGCGTTTATTTCCATCCTCTATTTCACTGGTAAGCAGCGCAGCCATAAATTCTGGGCGGTAATGTTGCTTCAAATAAGCAGTTTGAAAGCCAATATGTGCATAAGCCGCTGAATGGCTCTTGTTAAAACCATACCCACCGAAAACCACGATTAATTGAAATATGTCGCTAGAAGTTTTTTCGTCGAGGCCACGTTCTTTTGCGCCCCTGATGAATTCTTCTTTTCTTTTATCAATGATTTCGTGTTTCTTTTTGCTGATTGCTTTGATGCATGCATAGGCGCTAGATAATTCGATACCCCCCAATTGGTTTAAAATCTGCATGATTTGTTCTTGATAAACCATGACTCCAAAGGTTTCGGAAAGAATTTGTTCCATGACAGCGTGTGCGTATACCGGTTTTTCCCTACCATGTTTTCGGTTGATGTAGGAATCAACCATGCCACCTTCTAATGGGCCTGGGCGGTATAAAGCCATAATCGCAATAATATCTCGAATATTATCCGGTTTCATGCGCTTAAGAAGTTCGCGTATACCGCTTGAATCCAATTGGAAAACACCTTTTGCATCACCCTTTTGCAATAAGTCGTAAGTTTCTTTGTTATCCAGCGGAATGCTGTTTAGATCTATACTTACATCATGATTTTTTTTAATCATGCGAACTGCATTATCGAGTGCGGTAAGAGTTCGAAGCCCTAGAAAATCCATTTTTAAAAGGCCAACGGTTTCTAGGTCTCCCATTACCCATTGGGTTGTGATTACGCCTTCTTCTTTTCGTTGCGATTCATCACCTTTTCGCACAATTCTTTGCAGAGGTACATAATCGGTTAATGGGCCATTCGAAATAACCACGCCCGCAGCATGAGTACCCGCATTGCGATTTGTACCTTCTAGCTTTAATGCGATATCTATAAGCTCTCTGATTTGTGGGTCATCATTAATTGCATGTTTGAATTCTGAATTACCATTGATTGCTTCTTGAAGGGTTATCCCGGGTGTTTCCGGAACTAATTCGCAAAGTTTGGTTACGCGATCGAGTGGGATATTAAAAACCCGACCCACATCTTTAATTGCGGCTCGAGCAGCCATGGTTCCAAATGTTGCAATTTGTGCAACACTTTCTTCGCCATACTTTTCTCGAACATAAGCGATAACTTCCTCGCGTCTTTCCTTGCAAAAATCGATGTCGATATCAGGGGCTTCGCTTCGGTTAGGATCAAGAAATCGCTCGAACAAAAGTCCGTATTCAAGTGGGTCTACATGGCTCAGCTTGAGAACATAACTTACAAGTGCCCCGCAGGCAGAGCCCCTAGCGCTACTGGGGATTCCCTTGTCAGTAGCAAATCTGACGAAATCTGCGACGATCAAAAAGTAACTTGCAAATCCCATTCTGCAAATAATGCCAATTTCTTTTTCAATTCTTTCCTTGGCTGCTTCAGGTGGGTTTTCTCCATAGCGTTCCTTCATGCCGGCATTACATAATTCGGTTAGGTATTTCTCGGGGGTCTTTTTGTCTGGTGGTGAAAAAACTGGGAAATGTCTTTTGCTGAAATCTAACTGGATATCACAAGTGTCAGCAATTTCTTGACTTCGTTTAACTGCTTCTTCCTGGTTTGGAAAAAGCTTGTACATTTCTTTGGGGGAACGAATGTAGAATTGGTCAGAACCATACTTCATGCGATTTTCATCAGTCCGAAGCCTTCCAGTGTTGATGCAAAGCAGAACATCGTGGGCGTTACTATCTTCAGGCCTTAAGTAGTGGGCATCCGAGGTTGCAACCAAAGGTAAGCCAAGTTTATTAGCAATGTCGATTGCCCCACGGGCGCATTCTTCCTGAATGGGGATTCCGTTATTCTGAATCTCAACAAAGAATCTGTCTTTAAAAACTTTAGCAAACCATCGAGCTAAGTTTGTAGCATCTTCATGTTTTTCTTGAAGAATAAAGTCGCTAAATTCGCTTGATGCACAACCGCTAAGGCAGATAATTCCTTCGCTGTGGGCTTTTAAAATTTCTTTGTCAATCCGCGGAACATAGTAATAACCCTCGAGGAACGCTATCGATGCCATTTTTATCAGATTCTGATAACCTTTGTTGTTCTTAGCTAAAAGGGTTAAATGAAACCCTGCATCCCCACGTTTTTTTGCATCCCGATCTGTTCTACCCTTTGGGGCGACATAAGCTTCGTAGCCAACGATTGGGTTTACTCCGCCAGCCCTGCACTCTTTATAAAATTCGATCGCCCCGTATAAATTTCCGTGATCGGTTAGCGCCACAGAATTCATGCCCTGTTGCTTAACATAATTGACAAGTTCGGGAATTCGACTGGCCCCATCAAGCAAGCTGTAATGGGTATGGCAATGCAAATGAGCAAAAGATTTATCCGCCATCCTTGGGCACTCCCATGGTTACAATGATTCAACCAGACTACTTCAATTTATAAATTTGGATTATAAAGCAAAAAATAAGAATCGATCGATAAAAAATTGTTGAGATATTAAGGTTGCAGGTTATCGGGATCAATGATGGCACGCGCATATTTAGCTAAGATCAGGTGGATTGATTGGATTTTCTGCCAATCAGAGTATTTTAATGAAATATCAGAATCTTCATCAGAGGCGCTCATACTTTCAGTAGCTAAGGTTAATTGCCTATGAAGGTATTCAAATAATTCTGCAAGTCTTGCTGATTGGGATGGAGAAAGTTTTCTTGGTAGAGGGGGAAGTGGTTTGTCGCCAAGGAAGACATTACCGTGCTGGATCGAAATTGTTTGGTCGGGTTCTAAGTTTGCAGGTAAATCGTGGTCGAAGGTTTCAATGATTATTGAAGCTTGATCGGTACCCTGATCTGTATCATCGGAAAGTTTTGTTTTGCCAGTTTTTTCTGCGATGCTTGAAATCGAATTGATTCGATTGCGTATTTCAGATTCTGATCCAAACAGTAGAATCGATCTTCCTATGCTTATTCTGTCGCCCGCTTTCAATCTGCGAATGTGAATGGTATTACCATTTACTCTTGTTCCGTTTGTGCTTTCAAGATCTGTGAGAATTATTTCGCCATTATCGTCTTGAATCTTAGCGTGAAACCTGCTGATTCTTTCATCACTAAGGCGAATGTTGTTACCTTCTTCCCTGCCAATAGACACAGGTAAGTTCAATAAGCGAAAGGCGATGCCTTTATCAGAACCTTCGAGCACATGAATTGTTACTTTTTGCGACATAAATTTTTTATAACTGAAAAAGCCTTAAAAATTATTTGTCATTAACAACAAAATAAATTCTATAAATAATCATACCAGAATATCTGAATGCATATCGATATCGAAATTCCAATATTGGAAGTTATTTTCCAAAGCTAGAGGAATACAACCTGAAAGGTGCCTGAACCAAGTTTCTTGTTTTTTTGCAAGCTGCCTAGTGGCTAGATTAATTGCTTCTTCCATTTTTTCGAAACTTAGCGATCCATCTAAAAATTTGGAGATTTGGGAATAACCAATTGCTTGGGAAGCTTCTTTGCTAAGATTTGGGTATTTTTGGCGTAAAAGCAGAACTTCATCAACCCAACCATTTTTAAGTAATTGTTTGGTTCGAATATGAATTCGTTCATGTAATTTTTGGCGGGGCATTTGTAGCCAAATGCATCGAATTTTATCTGGTTGGAATTGGCTATTGGTGATTATTTCCCACTGTTTTTGAAGAGAACTAATTGTTTTTCCTAGGCCCTGCCAAACCTCCAATGCCCGAATAATTCTGCGTCGATCATTTGGGTGAATTCTTTTTGCAGAATCAGAATCGATTTCTGACAGCATTCGATGAGCGTCTGCAAAATCAGATTGGGGGAATTTTGCCTCTAATTCCGCACGAATGTTTTTGGGGATTTCTGGGATTTCAAACAAGCCCATCATTAGTGCTTTTAGATATAAGGGAGTACCGCCTACAAAAATGGGTGATTTTCCCTTACTGATTAATGCTTGAGCAATTTCTGTAGCACCTTTCAGCCAAAATTGCACATTACTTGTTTCCGTTGGTAGTAAAATATCTACCAAATGGTGTTTAATCAGAGCTTGTTCATGTTGGGTGGGTTTGGCTGTGCCTATATCCATGTCTTTATAAAGAGTCATGGAATCCATGCAAATTATTTCGGAACCTAAATGCTGAGCCAACTTGATTGCGAGGTTGGTTTTACCAGAGGCAGTCGGGCCGGTAATTATGTAGGAATTTTCAAGAATGTTCATATCTTCAGAATACTTTCTGAAGGCGGGAAATTAAACCCTAAAGCAGATTTGGTTAGGAAGTTTAAACTGCGACCATTTCTGGTTTAGTAAATGAACCAAACATTGGGTTCTCTAAGGCAAGAAAATCTTTGGCATTGATGCGAATGGATTCAAGATGGGAATGCCCAGGAACAACAATACTGGAACACTTAAGAAGGCAAGAATCTACGATGGTGGAAATTCCATAAGCGGAGCCAAATGCTGGGACCACTCCCCATTCGCAATCAAAGAAAAGTTCAGACATATTTAAAGGGTTTGCCATTTTGACTTTTGTCTCGATCAAAAGTTCGATCTGGGATTTATCAAGCATTTGGTCTGCAGGCAAAACTGCAATTTTATAACTATCCATGGTTTTAAGGAGAACGGTTTTGGCGATTTGCCTGCCTGGTGTGTGCAGATATTTTGCAAGTTTTTGGGCTGAAAAAGCTGGAGGATGTTGAATAATATCAAATGAAATTCCCATGGACTTTAAGAATTGATAAATGCGCATGATTTCACCTAAGTGTTTAGAATCCCCTATTAACAATTATGATTGTAAATTAAAAAAGCTTGAAATATGCCCGCAAATATTGCCCATTCCTCCAATTTTGAAGTAAAATGGTCCGTTTATACCGTTTAAACGGAGTGTTACTTCCTTCGCGCTTCTGCGCTGGTTAGTTGGTTAGGGGAAAGCATTAATATTTATTCAGAAGTATTTAAATGTTAGGGTGCTATTTGAAGGCAGATCAGTTTAGTACCATCTCTTGCTAGCAAAAATTTGTCAGCAAAGGCTGGTTGGGCCCTGCATGGGTTATTAAGGATTTTCTGAGAAAAAATAGGTTCCCATTTGGTGGAATTGAATTTGTTTAAAAAGAGGGTTCCATCTTCTGCTAATACCAGATAATGATTACTAAATTTGATTAAATTACCACTACCTGTTCCATCTTTTGTCCATAAAACCTCTCCTGTTTTTAAATTTACACAACGAAATTCTGCTCCAGCTTCTTGCCTGCCATGGAAGCCATATAAGTAGCCGTTTGAAATAATTGGGGTGCCAAAATGACAAGAAAGAGAAGTGTCGTTGGCCCAAGTTTTTTCAAACTTTCCCAAACTAAATTTAAGCCAAGTAGCACCTGTGCCATAACTGGCGGTTAAGAAAATTTCATCGCCTTGAATTAAGGGGGTTGCAGCATTAACTGAAGCATCAAATCTGGCTCGCCAGGGAAACATTCCAAAATTTGAGCCATCAATTAATTTAAGAATAGAAAGGCCATCGCGGTGAAAAAGAAAAACCGAATCCTCGTTAGCTAATTTGGAAACAACTGGCGATGCATAACTTCCTTTAAAACTGCCGCTCTTCCAAATAAGCATGCCAGTTTTGATATCAATGCAAACACAACCAGCGTTTTTCCCACCCGCCATTACAATTAATTTATCATCAATAATTAAGGGCGAACTGCCAAACCCAAAAAAAATCTTGCTCGATTCAAATTCAGAGACTAGATCTTTTTCCCATAAGAGTTGCCCATTACTAGTATTAAGTGCCCGCAGTATTCCATCAGGGGAAATAGATGCTATCGCGGTTTTATTAACCGCAGGTGTGGAGCGAGGGCCATCGCCCCTTGAAAAATCATCTTTATAAGTTGTTGGGAAAGACTTTTTCCAGTTTACTTTTCCTGATTTAAGAGAGAAGGATGTAATTTCTTCAGTGTTTTGAATGCGATGATGGAGAAAAACAGATTCTGCAAAAATAACCGGGCCACTAAACCCGTCTCCAACTGGTGCAGACCAGATTAATTGAGGTTCTTTCGTAAAAGCCTCAACACTTGGAAAAGCTTGGCCATTTCTTTTGTTGCCAAGAAAACCATTCCATTCCTCTGCACTAAGAGGAGGAGTTAGGGGCAAAAGAGTTAAAATTAAGCATATTTTGTAAATATTTTTCATAGAAAACCCTGATAAAAGGTGAGGAAATTGCAAAGTTCATAGTCTATTTATAAAAAACTACTGTTTGCATCTTGTACTACCCCGCTAAAATAATCATAGTTCATGTAATTTGATAGTGGATAGTTTTTGTTATGGCTTGATTTTCAATATTGAATTACGAGGAAACAAGCAGATGAAATGTCATAAGTGTCCTAAAGTCGCAACGATGCACATTACTGAAATAGTTAGTAAAGATAATGTTCAGGAGTGTCATTTTTGCGAAGAATGTGCACAAAAGTATTTGCAAGAGGAAGTTTTGGAAAAAGAAACCATTGAGGCAGATCTTGGGCCTTCTATGGCGAAAATGGTAGAGAATTTAGCTGGCGCAACCTCTGCTGTTTGTGAAACCTGTGCTATGCAGTTTGCTGACTTTCGAAACTCAGGCCGTTTGGGCTGTCCCCATGATTACACCGTATTTCATGACGAATTATTGCCTTATTTGGAGAATATTCACGGAGAAACCAAGCATTGTGGTAAGTTTCCCACTAGATACGGCGCAAACAAGAATATTCAAAAAGAAATTGATCTTTTAAGAAAACAGCTTCAATTGGTTATTCAAAAAGAAAAATACGAAGAGGCTGCAGGTATTAGAGATAAAATACGATTGCTTGAGAACCAGTAAGTTAATATTAATTTTTTCATTTGGCCAATTTAAATCATGATTTGTAAGTACTGTTCAAAACCTGCGACAATTCATTTGACCGACATCGTGGGCGGCCAAAAAAAGATCACGAACATATGCAAAGAATGTGCGGAAGCTAAGCAGTTGCTAAAGCAATCCGATAATGACCTTCCGGGTATTTTGCAGGGGCTGATTTCCAAGCATATTGGGAAAGAGGCAGATGAATTATCAAAATTAGTGTGCCCAGACTGTGGAACACGCTACATGGATTTTCGCGCTCAGGGACGCTTGGGTTGCCCTAAGGACTATAATCATTTTAAGATGGGTCTTGAGCCCTTAATCGAAAAAATACAGCATTCAAAAAAGCATCTTGGTAAAATACCCAAGCGCAATCCGGATCTTTCAGGTAAAAGATCTGATGAGATATTAAAAATCAGGCAGGAACTTAAAAAAGCAATTGAACTAGAATCCTATGAAGAAGCCGCAAGGTTAAGGGATTTACTTAGAGAAAAGGAAAATCCGGATGAATTTTGAATCACTCTCGAAATCAAGTGGTGAATGGCTTAAAGGCAGTGGTATTGAATCGGACATTGTGATTTCCAGCAGAATTAGGCTGGCAAGAAATCTTGCTGGGTTTCCTTTTCCTAATCGAGCTAGTAACTTTCAAAAAGCTGAAATCGAAAACCTTCTTAAAGACCGCATTCAAACTCTCGAATTTGAACAAAAATTTGAGTATGTCTCACTTACCGCTCTTAACACGCTCGATCGCCAATTCCTTGTCGAGAGACAACTCATTTCCAGAGAATTAGCTGCCAATGATGGCCCTCGTGGCGTTGCTCTGGGCAATTTGGAATCCCTCAGCCTTATGGTTAATGAGGAAGATCATTTGCGTTTGCAGGTGATGCGCTCGGGGTTTTCTCTCGAAAGCGCCTGGGAAACTATTAATAAGCTTGATGATTATCTAGAAAAAAAGGTTTCCTACGCATTTCACGAAGAATTTGGATACCTCACTGCTTGCCCAACTAATGTTGGAACAGGAATGCGTGCCAGTGTAATGTTGCATTTGCCTGCCTTGGATTTCACTAAGCAAATTGACAAAGTTTTTCGAGCTTTGCAGCGAATCAATCTTACCCATCGTGGTCTTTATGGCGAAGGCAGCCGTTTTTCTGGCCACTTCTTCCAGATTTCTAATCAGGTTACTTTAGGTAAAAGCGAAACCGCTATCCTTAATGAAATCTATAGCGTTATTCCTCAAATCATTGATTATGAGCGGCAAGCCCGTGTTGCTTGGAAAAAAGATAATGGCCAAATCCTTCAGGATCGTATTTCCAGAGCATTTGGTACTCTCAGTTCTGCAACTATGATGACCTCTGATGAAACCATGGAACTTTTGTCTTATGTTCGACTTGGTATTCATATGAAGATGATTGAAGATGTTGATATTAACACGGTTAATGAATTGTTTATTCAGACCCAGCCAGCCCATTTGCAAAAGTTGATGGGTAGTACTCTTGATGGTGAAGAAAGAAATACCGCCAGGGCAAAATTCTTGCGTAGTAAACTCCGTAGCTCAGGGTCGACTCCAAATTAAATCCTGATAGAAATCCAATCATGCATAGCCAATCTGTATTTGACTTGGAAAATTGGCTTATTGAAAATGCTGTTCCAAGTGGTGGTTGGGCTTATTACTCAAATAAATCTGCCTCGATAGAACCGACCTGTTTGGCCCTTTTGGCACTTAAAAACAGCAAGTATGAATCAAGTAAAGAGTTTGCCTCTGCTATTGCATTTTTGGAATCTTGCATTGGGCCCAATGGAATTGCGGTTTCACCAAACGGCAGGCCGGAAGCCGTTTGGGTAACATCTATCGTGCTTTTCACTTTCGTAAAACTTAAGCTTAATCCAACAGCTATTTCTTCAATGGTTTCGATTTTGCTTGAAATAAAAGGAACCGTTACAAAAAATAATCAAGCGTTGGAAATTCATGCCAATGGCATAAATCCCCAGGTTATGGGGTGGCCTTGGTCTCTCAATACTTTTTCTTGGGTTGAACCCACGGCTTGGGCCATTCTTTCACTTAGGTCGGTTGGTTTGCAGGATAATCCCAGAGTGATGGAAGGGATTGAATTTCTCCTTGACCGCTTAATGGATGAGGGAGGCGCAAACTACGGCAATAAAACGGTTCTTGGAAAGCTTTTAGATCCGGTTCCAGGCCCCACAGCCCTTTGCCTGTTGGCATTAAATGGTACCAAGGGGGCAACCAACGCAAAGGTTGGTGCATCGATTGCTTATTTGAAGCAAAGTATTTTTGCGCCTCTAGATTTAGAGCACGCTTTTTGGGCAGTCCTTGCATGCTCATTATATTTGAATGATAATCGTGACGAAATTGTTCAACTTGAAAGTTCAGTCACCGAGCTTTTAGCAAGCTTTTGCAAGGAATTTGCAAGTGAATCCCAGCCACTTGCTAAATCGGTTTGCCGTGTATCGTTGGCACTTCTTGCAAACAAGTCAATTAAAGAAAACCCCTTTGCGATAAATTTAGAATCTAAAAAAGTAGCATTTAAAAAGGCATACATTCCCTCTGAATCTTGGGGTGAATGGTTCAAAAAGGTTATTCGTCGATTGCTGATCGATGGTTTGGGAGGGGTTCAGGTCAGCCAAAACGAAAGCTTAGTAGCTTGGAAAAATCTAATAAGTTATGACGAAGACGTTCTTTTAGCTCTAAAGGAGATGTATCAATCATTTAAACAAAAGGTTCCATTAGCAGGTAAAAAAATATTTATAAAACCTAATATTGTTGAATTTAATTCTCAAAGGCCAATTCATACTAATCCGATGGTCGTGGATGCGATGATTCGTCTCTGCATTGAAGAGGGTGCTGCGGAAATTGTGGTTGGAGAGGGTTCGGGGCATCGAAGAAATATGGGATGTTTGCTTCGGGAGTGTGGGTTGGAAAAAGTATTGGCCGAGCATAAAATTCGATTTGTAGATATCAATTACGATCAAACTAAAAAAGTTGTCAATTTAGGGTCAAAATCTGGATTAGGGTTCATTTACTTTAGTAAGGAGGCTTATGAAGCTGATGTTTTAATATCAGTTCCCAAACTTAAAACCCATCATTGGACAAATGTAACGCTTTCTTTGAAAAACTTGTTTGGTATTGCTTCAGGTCAAGCTTACGGCTGGCCTAAAAATGAACTTCATTTTCAGGGTATTGTTAATAGTATCGTTGATATTAATTCGACAAGAAAAGCCGATCTTTCTTTAGTGGACGGTATTGTTGGCATGCAGGGTGATGGCCCTCTTTATGGGGATTCGATTAAATCAAACATCTTGCTCATGAGTGATGATCCTGTTGCAATTGATGCCACCTGTGCAAGATTAATGGGTTTTGATCCTGCAAAAATTGATCATATTGGGTTAAGTGCCAAGGTTGGATTGGGAAATTTGGAATCAGATAAGATTAAGTTGGTTGGAATGAAAGTGGGCGAATTCCCACAATTAAAATTCGATAGTCCGCCTGGATTTTAATCATTAATGACCATTGGAGTACCTTTTTATCAGTCGAATGTGATTGATTTAAAAATAATTTTAATTATTTTGGCAAGATCGGTATTAAAGTCTGCGAATGACTATAATAATTTTAAGTAAGGAAATTTTTTGTTTTTGAGATGACCCAATATTGTTAAAAGTGTATCTTGTGATTTGGTATTAGGTCATTAGCTTAAAAGTTTACAGGGCTAATTTAAAAATGTATGAGCGTTTTACTGATCGTGCTCGCAAAGTTATGCAACTTGCCAATCAAGAAGCTCAGCGCTTCAATCATGAGTACATTGGCACAGAGCATATTTTGCTTGGGCTTGTAAAAGAAGGTTCCGGCGTAGCTGCGAATGTTCTTAAAAACCTTGATATAGATTTGAGAAAAATCCGACTCGAGGTTGAAAAAATAGTTCAATCTGGACCCGATATGGTGACTATGGGGAAACTTCCCCAAACACCTAGGGCCAAAAAAGTAATCGACTACTCTATTGAGGAAGCTCGAAATCTTAACCATAATTATGTTGGAACAGAACATCTCCTTTTGGGATTATTGCGCGAGCAAGAAGGTGTTGCGGCTCAGGTTTTGATGAACCTGGGCTTGAAACTTGACGATGTCCGGGAAGAAGTTCTCAATTTGCTGGGGCATAACATGGCTACCGAAGAGACTGGGGGCGGAAGTAGCAGTGGTGAAAAACAGCCTGGTCGAGGCAAATCCAAAACTCCTGCCTTGGATAGTTTTGGCAGAGACCTTACCGAACTTGCTAAACAAGGGAAACTAGACCCGGTTATTGGCAGAGCCAATGAAATCGAGCGGGTTGTTCAAATCCTTAGCAGAAGAACCAAGAATAATCCTGTTCTTCTTGGCGAAGCAGGCGTTGGCAAAACTGCAATTGTTGAAGGCCTTGCTCAATTGGTTATTGATGGAAATGTCCCGGAATTGCTTAGAGATAAGCGTATTGTTGTTCTTGACCTTGCGATGATGGTCGCCGGTACCAAGTACCGTGGACAGTTTGAAGAACGCATCAAAGCGGTTATGAATGAAGTTCGAAGGGCTAAAAATACCATTCTTTTCATTGATGAACTTCATACTCTTGTTGGTGCAGGCGGGGCTGAAGGTGCTATCGATGCATCGAATGTACTAAAGCCAGCTCTTGCTCGAGGTGAAATCCAATGCATTGGGGCTACCACCCTTGATGAGTATCGAAAATACATTGAGAAAGATGGCGCTTTGGAAAGGCGTTTTCAACAAATCATAGTCAATCCTCCTTCGAAAGAAGAAGCTGTTGAGATTCTTCGCGGCCTTCGCGACCGATACGAAGCCCATCATCGCGTTCAAATTAAAGATGAAGCTCTTGCCAGTGCTGTTGAGCTAAGTGATCGTTATATAAGTGGTCGTTGTTTGCCTGATAAAGCAATCGATGTAATTGACGAAGCTGGTGCGCGTGTTAGGCTAAAAGCTATGACTAGGCCACCCGATTTGAAAGAGCTAGATCAACAAATCGAAAAGCTTAATCAGGAAAAAGAAGCTGCTGTTGCTGAACAAGATTTTGAAAAAGCAGCTCATCTTCGTGATCAAGCAGATAAACTTAAGAAGAAAAAAGAAACCATTACCAAAGAATGGCGCGATAAATCCCGCGAAGTTGATGGCGTGGTTGATGACGATGTCATTGCAGAAGTGGTTAGCAAAATGACTGGCGTACCTCTTAAACGCCTCGAAGACAACGAAACTGCTCGTTTACTTTCGATGGAAAAAGAGCTGCATAAGCAAGTTGTTAGCCAGTATGAGGCGATTGAATCAATCTCCAAGGCTGTGCGTAAAAGTCGTGCAGGGCTAAAAGACCCTAAGCGCCCTATTGGAAGCTTTATTTTTGCAGGCCCAACTGGTGTTGGTAAAACTTTGTTGGCAAAACGTCTTGCAGCATTCATGTTCGGGGATGAAAACTCGCTTATCTCGATTGATATGAGTGAGTATTCAGAAAAGCATAATGTTAGCCGTTTAGTCGGTGCACCTCCTGGGTATGTTGGATACGAAGAAGGTGGCCAGTTAACCGAAAAAATCAGGCGCAAACCTTACAGCGTTGTTCTTCTTGATGAAATTGAAAAAGCGCATCCCGAAGTTTGGAATATGCTTTTACAAATCATGGAAGAAGGTCGTTTGACCGATAATGTAGGTCGAACTATTGATTTTAAAAATAGCATCATCATTATGACCACGAATATCGGCGCTGCCGAAATTACGGGTAAAGTTGGTGGTTACGGTTTTCATAATCGTAAAGATGAACAAGCTAACTACTCCAAAATGAAGGAAACCGTCAAGCAGGCGATGGAAAATAATTTCCGCCCTGAATTCCTTAACCGTGTTGATGATATCATTGTTTTCAGGCCGCTTACTAAGCCTGATCTTAAGAACATTATCGACATTGAATTAAGCAAGGTTTACAAGCGACTTAAAGAAAAGAACCTCAGGCTTATTCTTACCGAAGAAGCAAAGGAACTTTTGATTGAAAAAGGTACCAGCCTTGATTTTGGTGCCCGACCTTTACGAAGGGCAATCGAGCATTTCTTGGAAGATCCTTTATCTGAAGATCTTCTTCGAGGTTCTTTTGTTGGTAAAAATCTTATCAATACCAGAGTTGCTGAGGTTGATGGCGAAAAGAAGATTCTATTTGAGCCAACCTTCGAAGTCGAAGAAAAAGATGTTCTTGAATCTGTGTTACCAACTGGTGATAAACCTGCTAAAGGTCTAGAGCCAAAGACTCCCTGATCATTGTGATTACAAAAAAGCCAGCCTTTTAAAAAGGCTGGCTTTTTTTATGGACTTGATCTCTAGAGATCTAGCGCAGATGAGTCTTTCTTATCTTTTCCATGCAAGAAAATGATGCTTTAGGTTGCCAATCTTTATCAAATAGCCCACAATTTGGAAAATCGGAACTAGAATCATCCGATAATTCAACCCAATGAATTGATTGGATAAATCTTTTGCTTAGAGCTAAAGAGGTGAAAGATTCCGCCCAATCAGCTTGAGTTGCTTGGGTCTTCGAACCTTTCCAATTCCCAAATTCACTATCCCCAATTTCCCCTGGATTCTTAATTGATGGATAACCAAGTGTGAGGGTTAAGGGCACGCCTAAAACTGCATAGAGATCTAAAAGCTTGGATGTTTCGAGCATGTCTCTGCAGAAGGAACCATTAGGAGATGAACCCATAACAATTTCGATATCGATTGCAGCAAGATTAAGCCCTGCCCTACAAAGATTATCTGTAAAAATAAAAGGTGAAAATGCCCTTTTTTTCGAAGCGGTATATTCACCCCAGGGTTGAGTGACTCCAATAATAATTTCTAATGAGGAATGAATTTGCTTGGCAATCTCTGCAAGTTTGCAGGCTATGCGAAAGTAAGTTTCATCACCAAATGCTGGTTCAGTAGCAACATTCAACCCCGAGCAAATAATCCAGCGGTGGATTTTTCCATTATAGCGCCTTATTGCGGTGTCTAAAAATCGTGCCATTGCGGTTGCATATTGGGATGCAGTGCTGCTGGATGCAGTCAACCATTCAGGAAGGGATTCTTTTGTCATTTGGATGACTGGCCCGCCTATTACTTCCATCCCAGTAGCCAAGCAACTTTCTAAAGCTTGATCGACTTGACTCCAAGAGAAAATGCCTTGAGAAGTTTCGATATTTTTCCAGTTGAAGCCAACTTGCATGTAATTAAAAGATTGTTCCATTTTGCTTGTGAGGGAAGCCGGGAAAGGTTTGGAAACCTTGGCAGAAAGGCCCGTTTCAAAGGGTTGATTATCTTGATGCCTTATATCAAATATTTGGCGAATGTACTCGCGAATTAAAGTATCTGATCCGCGATAAGCAAATTCGATTGCGTTTTGCAAGGATTTTTCTTGTTGCGAAAGATCGTTATTACTAAAAGCTTTTCCGAACTCTAGGGTGGATTTCGCTAGTTGATCCCGAAGGTCTTGATTTATTTTTAGGCCGCTAAACTCCCAGTCAGCATTGAAATTTCGGAATTGATTAACTTTCCCGCGTGCCAGTTCCATAATCAAGGAATAAGGGGAATCGGATAAAGGCAGCGTTGAAGTTGGGGACATGAAAATTCCATGGTTTCCGATATTCCAGGGAATAGTTAGAAAGCAGGAATCATGCTCTTCTTTTTTAAGTGATAAAATATTCTTGTTTTTGGAGACGTTGGAAAAAAAAGGCATGGAGTCCGGGCCACCCAAAAAATATGATTTCAACAACTCTTTTTCCCAAGTTTTGTCGAGTGATTCAGGAATATTAAAAGAGATGTTGCCCATTGTATCGCTAATGTTTTAATTGTTAGAAAAAAGTAAAAGATCCATAGTAATATGATATTATTAAGTAAGTCTAAAAGCGATAAGTGAATAAGAAATCAGCGATAATTACAAAGAAGGTATATCTTTGTCCGATAGTGCGATAATGGTAATTCCAAGATCATTTGCAAGGTTTACTGCATCTTTTTCGCTTAAAAAAATTGTTTGCCCTGCTTCAATAGCAAGTACTTTCCCTCGGGCTTTATGAAGTGTTTGAATAGTATCGATTCCAATAGTTGGCACATCAAACCTGCGGTCTTGATTTGGTTTTGCCACTTTAACAACAACGAATCCACCAGATTTACAGTATTCCCCTGCCCGGATAATATTTTTATCCGTGCCTTCAATGGCTTCAATGGCTAAAACAGCACGATCTTTCACCGCTACACTTTGCCCTACATCCAGTCGGCCCATCTCACGGGCAAGTTTCCAACCAAAATAAATATCCTGCATTTCTGAATTAGTTGGTCCCCTGCGGGTTAATGTTCCTGATTGCACGAGAATCTCCGGTATGTAATCGAGGGCGGATGCAAAATTTATACCATCTTTTGCGAATTCTTTAATAATGGATAATAATAAGGTGTCGTCTTTGTTGTCAGTTCTTTTGCGTAGATACCAGAAGATCAAGGTTCGTAAATCAGGTGCAAGATTGAATATTTTCCAAGGTTTGTGAAGTAAATTCGCTTTGTGAATCTTGCCTGCCATCACTACATTTTTAACACCATGTTTTTTAAACCGATTGATCATTTTTCCCAACTGTGCGGGGCCTGACCAATAAAAATGATCGACGAGTTCTTTTAGTTCAGGTCCTGCTTCTTCAGTAATTCCAACGCAAACAACATGTAAACCCAACTTTCGTGCAGATTGTGCAAAAACAACAGGAAATTGCCCATAGCCTGCTAATAATCCAATTGGCTCTTCAATGAGTGTTGTAGAGGTCATCGGTTGGATTACTCAACTTCCATGTAACATAAACTTTTGTTAATTGCGTTTTAATCTTCATCCGGGATGTTTAATTGTTTTTTGATCTTTTTGATGTCTTTGCAAATACCAGGAAGCCTAGCCATACTTATTAAAATTCGCTTTTCGTCCCGTTCTTGGCGAGCTGGGATGCCAAGTAGACGCTCACCCTTGCCTGCTGTTCGCATGACCGCACTTTTGGCACCAACAACAACCTCATCAGCTAAAGTTACATGGTCTGCAAGGCCTGCTTGCCCAGCAACTACCACGTAATTTCCCGTTGTACATGATCCAGCAATACCAACTTGGGCGACTAATAAATTGTGTTTGCCTATTTCGCAATTGTGCCCAATTTGAACCAAATTATCAACCTTGGTGCCTTCACCTATTCGCGTGGGACCAAAGGTGCCGCGATCAATAGTCGACCCTGCACCAATTTCGACATGATTTTCTAGTTCAACATTGCCTGTCTGTGGGATCTTTTTGTGCACACCATCAGTCAACCTATAGCCAAAGCCATCAGCACCAATCACGCTGTTAGCATGTATGGTGACATGATCGCCAATGACACAATCATCATAAATAACAACATTGGGATGTAGAACGATATGGTTTCCCAAGGTGCAATTTCGTCCGATAGAAACTCCGCCATGAATAATACAATCGGTACCAATAACAGAATTATTTCCAATGCGAGCAAAAGGCAAAACGGAAGTTCCAGCGCCGATTTTAGCACTAGGTGAAACCCAAGCGAAAGAGTCGACTCCAAGAGGATAGGGTTCAGGTTTACCTTTAAAATGTTCAACAATAACTATAAAAGCAAGCAAAGGATCATTTACAAGAATCAAAGTTTTTCCCGGTGCACTAAATTCGTTTTGACAAACAGCGACCAAAGCTTTGGATTCAATGAACTGTTTTTCGTACTTTGGATTGTCAACAAAGGTAATATGTCCAAGATCTGCATTTTTTAAATTGGATGTACCAGAAATAATGGCAGTCTCATTGCCAATTACTTTGCCTGAAATCAATTTCGCAATCTCAGCAACTTTAGCAGACACCTTTCGCACCTGACCTTCCATGAAGTAATTGACAAACAGAATTAATATAAGAGATCGTAATCTTTGTCTTTTAAATGGACAACCCTAGTTTTAAAAGGTTTATTCTTTAGGCTTTAGTCTAAAGAAATCTCCTTTAGAAGTTCCAAGGTAAATTGAATTTTCATAGAAGACAGGCGAACCTGAAATTTCTCCCCCAAGGTTCAGTTTTTGGATCAATTTGCCATCTTCTAGATTAAGGAAATAGAGGTAACCATCAAAGGAACCCGCAACCACAGTATTGCCTAAAATAAGTGGTGAGGCATCAACTTTTCCATCTGTTTGAACTCCCCATATCTCCATACCTTTTTCTCGGTCTATGGCATGGATTTTTTTATCTCTTCCACCAACTACAACAAGATTCTTTGCAATGGCACAAGAACTAAAAAATGGCTGGGATCTTTTTTCGGGTTTGTAATTCCAATTGATTTTGGGTTTTTTCCAGTTAATACCAAGTACATTGTTAGACATGGTACCAACAAACAAATCGTCTCCCGCAATGGAAGGAGTGGCGCCGGTTTGTCCCCCTAGGTCAAGATTCGAAAGCTCTTTTCCTGTTTCAGCATCAAGAACATGCAAGGTACTATCGCAACCCGCAGCAAAAGTTTTACCTTCGATTATTGCGCAAGATCCAAAAAAAGGCCCTTCCATTTTGAATTTCCACAATTCTTTTCCGGCAGCATTCAAACAATAAAGGTTCTCGTCCTGACTTCCAAAAAGGATGTTTTTCTTGTAGAAATTTGCTCCCCCAGAAATCTCGCCATTCGTTGCAAATGCCCATTTTTTAATGCCAGTATTTAAATCTATAGCGTGCAATGATCCATCGATATCACCGATGTAAATTACCTCGTCTTGGATACTGGGAGGTGCTTTAAATGAACCGCCTTTGTACTTCCAAATTTCTTTTCCATCTTTGCAATCCAATGCATAAACTTTTTCATCCATGCAGCCAAAATAAACCTTCCCATTATGAACAACAGCCGTTCCTTCAATTGAATCTTTAAGAGATATTTTCCATTGGATTTCGAATGGCCCTTTGATTGATGTGGGCAAAAAACCATCTTGCTGCGGGTTTCCTCTAAAAAGAAGCCAAGAAGAAACTGAATTAATTTCTTTTGCAATAAGGTCGGAACTAAGGGTAACCAAAGAAATAATGATAGCCTGGCTTGCGATCAGGTAGATCATACCATTGCGAGTTGATAAATTTCGAGAAGGTCTTTTTGTTGTACCGGCCTTGGATTGAATTTGGCAGTCCATTGTTCAGAAGCCTCCTCAGCTAATACTTCAAGAATTCCGTGAGATACACCGCAGTCATGAAGGTTTTTTGGGATTCCAGCAAGGGAAAGAAAACCAGTGATGATATCAGCAAGAATTTCACCGGAATCAGTATTATTGTTTGTGGTTCTACCAATGTCTCTAACAAGAGTCTGGTAGGAATTAGCTACATGATGGCTATTAAAGCGCAAAACATGCGGTAATAGAATGCCAATTGCAATTCCATGGGGAATGCCGTAGTGGGCAGTTAAAGGATTTGCGCAGGAATGGCATATCCCCAGCATTGAGTTTTCGATCGATACCCCAGCAAAATGTGCACCAAGTTGCATGGCAGCCCTAGAATTAATGTCCAAAGGGTTTTTTAAAACCGTTTCGAGATTTTCGGCCAACATACTCCAAGCTTGCCTCGCAAAAGTTTGCGAGATGGTATTCTTTTTGGTGCAGACATAAGATTCCAGGGCGTGGGAAATTGCATCAATCCCAGTGGCTGCAGTCACCATGTGGGGCTGTGAAATGGTGAGTTCTGGGTCAAGAAGACATATTTTAAATGCAGCTTTTTTATCGCCACATGCCATCTTTAAGTGTGTACTTGAATCGGTAATCAGTGCAAAAGATTGTGCTTCACTTCCTGTACCAGAGGTGGTGGGGATGCCGATTGAAGGCAACATGGGTTTTTTAGCCAACCCGACGCCTTTGTAATCAGACATTTTGCCGCCGTTTGTCAGCAAAAAATTAATACCCTTGGCGCAATCCATGGCACTGCCACCGCCAAGAGCAACAATAAAATCAATGTCGTGAAGTTGGGCGAAATTTTTGCCTTTTGCGACATGAATTTCTTCAGGATTTTCTTCGACCCCATCAAAGAGAAAAACTTGTGATCCTGATTTCTGTAAAGAAGAGAAAATAAGATCCGTATGCCCTGCTTTTTTAAGACCTGGATCGGATACTAAAAGAACGCGGGAACCTCCAAGTTCTTGAACCAAGGATCCCGCATGAACAGAACAACCGGGCGCAAAAATAACCCGGTTGAGAGGACTAAAATCAAATGAAGTCACCTTAGAATCCGCTTTGCTGGTAAGCTCTTTGCTTGTAGAGGTGGGTGAATAAGTTACCTTCATGAGGCTGATCCCAAGTAAGGCGATTCGTTGGTATGGGGCCAAGATTCAGCCGGTCTACATTAGTACTGTTTAATAACACATGAGCGAAATCCTTGTTTTCTGTGATTGCAGTAGCAACAAGGGTTGGCCCAATTAATTTTACCATATCATCTTGCGGACACTCAACCACGCTTGCATAAGGAAAAAGGAATTCTTTGTTAGCAAGTGGGTGGTCGTAGGTTTCACAATGAACAATTGCGGGAAGCAACCAAGCGCATCTTCCTTCTTTAACCAGCCTTGGAGTTCCTCTAACTTTCTCGGTAGTATCTGTAGCACCCGGTGTTTTAAGCAAGTTATCGATCATGCCAGAAATTCTGTCGGGAACATCAGGATTAGCAAAAGCAGCAAGTTCTGCATGAGGATCATCGTAAGCCCGAACTTGAATTTTTGCGAGTTTTTCAGAAAGAGCGTGGGCTATTTCTTTCCCGTGAGAAGGTACCCAAACAGCTGATACATTGATGCAAGATCTACCGCCATTGGCTGCAATCGACTCTGCAATGATATCAATGTAATCTTTCCAATGGGCAATCTTGTCTTCGCCTATCAAGACTTTGCTGTAACCCGGTCCGTGAAGTTCAACCCGATGATCATTTTTGTAAGGATCGGTGGTGGTGCTATCCCCAAAAAGCATACTACGGCCTGTGCCTCGAAGGATCTCACCGGCCCCAGCGTGATCGGTTGGGCAGAAGTTAACAGCAGCAGGTGGAATACCAGCCTTTAAATAAGCTTGAATAACCCTGAATGGTGTCCAAGGTTCTTCTCTACCTGGCTTTAAAATAAGGGGTATTTTTAAAGCAGGAGTAGGCGCCCACAAAGAATGTACGCCAGGGGAATTGCTAGGAAGAATTGCCCCAAAAGAACTGCAAGTAGGAACAAAACATAATGTCCTACCATCTTGAGTGCCATGGCCTGTGTCCAAAATTGACATATCTAAACCACGAGTTAAACCAGCAATAATCGTATCGATATTTCTTAGTACATACTCAACCTTACCCGCATTTCTTCTGCAGAAAACCATGGGAGATCCCGTGGTTGAAGATAGGTTCCGAATGTAATCTTCAAAGGTTTGCATCTGATCACCACATGGTAGAGTGTCAGTTGCAAATATTCGCCCTGCTTCCTTAACCATATGCATGAGTTTGTCCATGGGAATGGCTTGCAATTCATTGCGGGCTTCTTCCATTTTGGAAATATCCCTGACAATTTGGCTGCCATTAACTTGACTAACTTCTGCAATTGTTTCACCCGTAACATGATGAACAAGCTGGGTTTTGTTCAGACTGGTGTATGGTTTTCCTAATCGCAAAGCAGGAATGTGAAGCATGTATAAAGCCCTTTAAAATCCTTGTAAAATAAAACACAGTGTATTAATAGACACCAACAACGGTAGTTGCAGCAAATTCACTAAAAGGACGAACGCCACTAACTCCATCCCAAGGATAGGTTTCAAAAGGAAGCTCGCGCTCACCCTCATCGCGTTCAGCAAACCGAGGAACAAAGAATTCCTTGGTAAGAGTGGTTAAAAGAACTCTTCCAGTTTGACCATACTCAACAACCTTGTCAAAATTTTTGGGATCAACAACCTGAATAGCAGCCCTAGGCTGAGGAGCATAATAAGAAATCTTAAACCCATCTTCAGGGCAAATAGGTTTTGAGCAAGCTAGCCCCATCAGGGTGTTACCATAGGTAGGAGTCATGAAAACATCACCGTTATCAAGCATCTCTTCGTACGCTTCGCGTGTGAACTGAGGAGTAAATTCAGTACCACCAGAGAAGATACCAGTAATACCCGCAGCCTTGATGGATTTTAAACCACCTGCAGGGATTTTTTTTCCAAGCTGGCGGAATTTGTCTTCGAGTTTGCCGGATCGTAGTGCTTCATCAAAGGCAGCAAGAAGCTTGGGAGTAGTAAACATGCATTTGATATCGTGCCCACCAGCAAGAATGGTCAAGACTTGTTCAATGGCGTGCTCTTTGTAAAGGTTAGCCATGCCGATTTCACGCATTTTAATAAGCTTTACGACCCATCTAGGATCAAGATCGATACAGAAGCAAATACCACCCCTATGTTGGGCAAGATGTTCGATAGCTAATCGAAGTCGCCTAGGCCCAGAAGGCCCAAGCATGAGCCAGTTGCTACCTTTGGGGAAGTACTTGTCAGGAAGAGTGTCTGACATCATTTCGTAATCGATTCGGAAATCGTCGATCACAATGCGAGTTTTAGGAAGGCCGGTAGTACCACCGGTTTCGAAAACATAGGTGGGTTTGCCAGCATAACCTTTAGGAATCCAGCGTTGAACAGGTCCGCCACGCAACCACTCATCTTCGAAAGTTCCAAACAAGCGCAAATCTTCAAAAGTGTGAACATCTTTGAGAGGGTTAAATTTATATTCCTTGGCTTTATCTAGCCAAAAGGGAGTGCCAGTATCAGGACTGAAGTGCCATTGCACAACTTCCCTTACTTGTGCATCAAGCTTGGTTTTTGCTTCTTTAATCAAAACTTCAAGAGATTTAGTTTCTGCCACGTTCGATTCCTTAAAAATAAAAGATTACTTTCCAGAGATAGCAAATAGAGTCGTTCCCGTATTAACGAATACACAGCCATTGATAACGGTGATCGGACCTTTAATCGGTTGATCCATTTCTATTTTAGACGGCTCAGCTTTGGTTTTTCCATGATTAAAAACATAAAGGTCCCCACTATCAGTCCCGATGAAAACCTTACCATCAACATAGTACGGGGAAGCCCAAGTTCCATCCCGGAGATCATGATCCCAGAATTTTTGGCCAGTCTTTGCATCCAAGCAATGCAGATAGCCATCTAATTCAGCAAGGTAAATAATGCCATCATGAATTGCTGGAGTACTAAGCGTTCTTCCGAAACTGATTTCTCTACCTTGTTCTGGTTTTGGAATAACCTTACCACCGTAATGCCAGACCAAGCCGGAATTCTTATTAATATCAGCTTTAGGATCGAACTTTTCATCCTTGGGGCTGAGATCTTTTTCAGGGTTATCAGGTGTTTTGGTCGCATCAATGCACCAGAAATGCCCTTCCCCTGGCCCATCATCAGGATTGTTACCGGTACCAACATAAACTCTGCCTTCATTAACAACAGGCGTAGCCATAATGTAACTTTTATTACCTCTACCACCTGGTTTAAATTCGGTTCCCTTTGGATTACAATCAAACTTCCAGAGAAGATTTCCTGAAGCCGGTTCGAAAGAGTAAACCCAGCCATCGCCACCCGGGAAAATAACCTGCGATTTGCCATTCATGGTGAAAGCTGCAGGATTTGACCATTGGCCTTCCATGATATTTTTGCCGGGAAGACTACTTTTCCAAGCAAGCTTGCCAGTGTTTTTATTGACAGCAATAAAACTAGGAGCATCAGGGGCAGGCAACTTGTGTTGATTGGGATCCACACCGTTTGCTGTTACAACAAAAACATTATCACCAAGCACTAATGGAGATCCAATTGCAAGAAAGCATGGAAAAACGCCTAAGTCTTTCATCATGTCAATTTTCCAAAGGATAGCAGGCTCGGTCTTACCTATTGCTAGTTCGGTGGAAGCACAAACAAGCTCGCAACGATTGGAAACATAATATATTTTTTTCTGATCATAAGCAGGGTAAGAACCGATGCCTTGCTTAGGCCAGTCGTTTAACTCGGGTTCGGGAAGTTTGTCATGAGTGATTTGCCAAAGAAAAGAACCATCAGCTTCGTTAAAGCACATAATAACGCCACGATCGCCCATTGCTTTGGGATCACGAGGTCGCTCATTGTTGGTGCCTACGAAGATTTTACCATCAGCAATGGTAGGACCGCCGTAAGAAACCGTACCCATCTCCGCAGCCCATTTAACATTCTTGCGAGCATCTTTTTTGATGCTCCAAGATGCAGGAATATTTTTTTCGAATGGGTTGGATTGGTTTCGTTCAACGGAACCGCCAAGGAAAGGCCATTCTTTGATAGGTTCAACCGGAGGTAAAAACCCGAACGCACAAGACAGACCAAGAACTAGCACCCCAAAAGAAAGGTATGGAAGATTCATTAGAGTGTTCTCACAAAAGGAAGGTTCTTGGAGGGTGCTTTAGTTTTTGGTGATGGAGTAAAGCCTGCAGGGGTTTTCCGTGATTATGAAAATCGTGGAATTAACAGCAACAGGTGTGGCCCTGATTTTGCCCTTCATTTCGATGGTGCTAATCAGTTTCTTTTCCTTTGCCGCAGCAAATACAAGCATGGTACCGTTTTCGTTGCCAATATAAACTTTTCCATCAACGATATAGGTTGAACTCCAAGTGTCCGCTTCCATATCGTGCTGCCAAAGTTTTTTACCAGTCTTGGCATCAAGGCAATGAACAAAGCCATCATATTCAGCAGTAAAGAGCATTCCATCATGAACTGCAACAGTACTCATGGTTCTGCCGAAATAGTAATTGCGATCGTAATCTTTGTCAGCAGGCCCACCGTAATGCCAAACAAGTCCTGAAGCTTTGTTTTCTGGGGCATCAGGGTTGTAATTTTCAGCAGCGGGAGACAAATCTTTTTCGGGGTTCGCAGGAACCTTAGTGATGTCGATACACCAAAGATGGCCAACGCCTTTGTCGTGTTCAGGGTCTTGACCAACCCCAATATAAAGCTTGTTATCATAAACAACGGGCGTGGAAACAAAGTCGTTACGGGTGCCCTTACCACCAAGTTCGTAGACAGATTTTTTTGGATTACAATCAAACTTCCATAGCAGGTCGCCGTTGGCAGGATTGAAAGTGTAAATCCAGCCATCGCCACCTGGGAAAATAATCATTGGTTTGCCGTTTGGTTCAGCATAAACGGGGTTAGACCATTGGCCATGCATCAAGAGTTTGCCCTGATTGATAAGGGTTTTGATTTCGACCTTTTCGCCGTTTTTCTTAGCTTCTACAAGGCTTTTAGAAGGAAGGTTGCTAGACCATTTGACTTTGCCGGTTTTTTTGTCGATAGCTAAAAAGCTAGGTGCTTCGGGTTGGGGCACATTGATATGGCCTTCATCCACGCCATTGGAAGTGATCACAAACAAAGTATCGCCAACAATTAAAGGCGAACAAGTTGCAAGGTTATGAGGAAAAACATTAAGCTCTTTGATCATATCCAAGCGCCAAATGATGTCAGCATCTTTTTTTGAAGTGTATTTTTCATCAGTTACGCCATCGTTTTTGCCATCCATCAACCCTTCGGTGTCTGCGCAGATAACTTCACAGCGGTTGCTAACATAATAAAGGCGGTTGCCTTCAACCACAGGGCTAGAGCAGATACCTTCGCGTGGCCAGTCGTTAACCCTGCCAGCAGGCAATTTGTCGTGTACAGATTGCCAAAGGAGTTCACCCGTTTTCTCGTCCAAGCACATAATGATGCCTTTATCATCTTTGATGCTAGGGTCACGAGGAGCATCATTATTGGTGCCTAAATAAATTCTTCCGCGATAAATGATTGGTCCACCGTAAGCTTTGGAACCTAAATCGACCACCCATTTAACATTTTTCTTCTTGCCTTCTTCGTTGCTCCAAGATTCTGGGAGATTTTTTTCAACGAGATTGACGAGATTTCTGCTAACAGAGCCGCCGAAAAGTGCCCAATCTTTGGTAGTTGCAGCAGGCGCAGGCGCATCTTGAAGAGCAACAGCCTCTACTTTTGGTTCGACCCAAAAATATTGGGAGGCAGCTCCTG
>CAMDHK010000017.1 GCA_945897965.1 Candidatus Kuenenia stuttgartensis
CCCGATGTAACTGTGACCAAGAAATCTGTTTACAAACTTTATGAAGCAGTGCAAGCGTGCTGGGATGAGATTCGATTTAAAGATAAAGCTGGGAATTTGATCGATTACACTGCTATTATTAGCACCGATCAGGGCGATATCGAGATGGAACTTTTTCCAACTCAGGCGCCAAATCATGTTCGAAACTTCATCGCTCTTGCCAAGGTTGGTTATTACGATGGGCTATTCTTTGAAGAAGTTCATCTCGAAGAATCAGAAGAACCCATGGTTAAGCTGGAACAATTGCGCGCAGGTTGCCCATTGGGAACAGGCGAGGTAGGCTATGGCAGTATCGGATATTGGCTAAAGCCTGAATTCAGTCCTGAAACCAAGCACGAAGCAGGCACAATCGGCTCTTTTTACGAATTAGATCCAGAAACCTCTGCCTGCAGGTTTTACCTTAATTTAGATAAAGCCCCATTCATGGACGAAAACTACAGCGCAATTGGCAAAATTACCAAAGGGATGGAAGTTGCCAAGAAAATCTACACTATGCCCTTAAAAGCTGAAAATGATGAAGGAAGTCGCAAGCCTGAAAAGCCTGTAACGATAAAGAAAATAACAATTCAAACGAGAAATAGTGTCAATACGGTTGCGGGCCGATAAGATAGAAACATGTCCGCACCAGCGGGCGCGGTTTAATTAGCCGCAGCGAGGCGCTGGGAGGGGCCCCACGCAAAGGGAAGTTGTTAACCTGGTCAGGCCGGAAGGTGCAGCCATACGCAGCGTACCCTTGTGCAGTGGATTCGCCTCTCTCGGCGCCACGCTGCGCCTTACTTTTCCCTTACTTTTCTATAAATCGATCCATGGCCAAAGCTGCTCCAAAAAACCAGGCCACAAGCACCACGCCCCAGGAAGGTTATACGGTTCTGGCTCGAAGGTACCGCCCGGGCGGGTTTAGCGACCTTATTGGCCAAGAAGCAATTTCTCAAGTTCTTACGAATGCAATCAAGCACAACCGTGTAGCCCATGCGTATCTATTTACCGGCGCTCGGGGGGTGGGAAAAACCTCTGCAGCCCGAATTCTTGCCAAGGCCCTGAATTGCGAAAAAGGTTCCTCCGTTACTCCTTGCGGGGTTTGCTCGATATGCACTGCAATTGCAACGGGTGAAGATGTCGATGTGCTAGAAATCGATGGCGCAAGCAATCGAGGCATCGATGAAGTGCGTGAGATCCGCAACAATGTGCAATACAGGCCAAGCAGATCGCGCTACAAGATTTACATCATTGACGAAGTGCACATGCTTACAGGGCCAGCTTTTAACGCCTTGTTAAAAACACTTGAAGAACCCCCTTCCCATGTGAAGTTCATCTTCGCAACCACTGAAGTTCAGAAAATTCCAATCACCATTCTTTCACGCTGTCAACGCTTTGATTTTTCCAGCATCGGCACAAAACAAATTGCAGCGCATCTGCAGGAAATCACAATCAAAGAAGGATTGGAAGCAGAACCCGAAGCCATCGAACTCATTGCACGCAGGGCGGGTGGCTCGATGCGGGATGCCCAATCGCTTTTAGATCAGGCTCTATCCTTCTCCAACGGAAAAATCACCCGGGATGAAGTACACCGACTCATTGGCGCAGTTGATGAAAACCACATCATGGATCTTGCTGAGGCGATTTTAACAGGTGAATCCTCCAAGGTTCTTGAACTCATGGATCAAACCAATTCCAAAGGTTTGCAAATGGGGGAACTGATTGAGCAGATGATTTCATACTGGCGCGATCTGATGGTTTTCGCTTCTTCCAATCAAATTCCGGTGGATGCGGGCATTGCAACTTCCCAGCATGAGCGTTTCAAAAAAATGGCCCAGGGAATTTCTCTTGATACCCTGCTTGCTGGCCTCGATATTTTGTCGCTTACAAAAATCCGGCTCAAAGCAACCCATCAACCAAGAATCATGGTGGAATTCGGGCTCATCCGTCTTTCCAGGCTGGTAAATTTAATCCCACTGCAACAAATATTGCAACTCCTTCAATCGGGCAGCTTACCTGCTCTTACCCAAACTCCTGTTAAGCAAATTACCACCCCTCCCGAGGGCTTAAAAAAAAAGTTCCTGAGTGAAATTGATAGCCTGATTGAGTCCCCAGCAACATCTTCTGAAGTACGATTATCTTCCCAAAATATTTCTTCCATTTGGCCACAAGTCATTGATGCAATTGGACCTATGCTTGGTAACGAGGTTAAAAAAACAGGCCTTCCTGCAATTTCCGGGCCAAACGCTCTAGTTATTGAATTCCCTAGGCAGTACAATCAAGCTTTAGAGTACTGCTCTGATCCTGCCAGAATCATGAGAATTCAATCTGCTCTGAATAAAATTACGGGGCAAAGTTGGCAGGTAAGGGTTACTAGCAAGGTCATTACAGACCCTAATGAAATCGTAGAATTGGCACCTATTGAGATTGAACCCGTGGCTTCAAAGCCTAAAGTTAATCCCAAGGATGCTGCAGAAAAAGAACCGATTGTTCAAAGAGTTTTAGAAATTTTTAATGCTCAGATTGTACGGGTCGATGCAGGGTTCGGAGTTCTCCCTCCTGAATCCAAACCTAGTGCGGATGATGATAACGACGAGGCTTAAACCAATGTTTAAAGAAATGGGCCAGATTGCTAACCTGATGCGTAACCTTCCTAAAATGAAGGAGCAGATGGAAGAAATGCAATCGAAGCTCGATAAAATCCACACCGATGGCGAGTCGGGCGCCGGTATGGTTCAGGTTCGAGTCAATGGCAAAATGGAAATTGTTTCCATCGTTATTTCGAATGAAGCTTTCAAAATGCAAGACAAGCCTTACCTCGAAGAACTTATTCGCTCTGCTTCGAATCAAGCACTTGCAAAAGCTAAGCTTGCGATTGCTGAGGAAACTGCAAAAATGACACAGTCACTCGGTTTACCCGGGGGCTTTCAACTACCAGGATTTAGTTAAACCGAATTTCTTTTGGAGCCTAGGAATTTGACACTGTCTGATTCAAATCAACAACTGGGCATTATCGCTCGCTTGATTGAAGAACTTGGAAAACTTCCTGGCATTGGCCCGAAGTCTGCCGAACGGTTGGCTCACTACATTTTGACCGCAGATAAAAAGCAGGTGCTATCTCTTGCAGAATGCCTTCGCTCTGTCAAAGAATCCATTAAACAATGTAAAATCTGCTGCAACCCTACAGAAAATGAACTCTGCTTAATTTGCTCCGATCCTAGAAGAGATTCTTCCGTGGTTTGCATTGTCGAACAACCTAGGGATCTTTCTTCCATCGAACGCTCTGGGATGTTTCGTGGCCTTTACCATGTATTACACGGGAAACTTGCGCCCTTAGATAACATGGGCCCCGATAACCTAACCATCGACCAACTTATGCTTAGGGTTGAAAAAGGGGATATTCAAGAAATAATCATGGCAACTAATCCAACCATGGAAGGGGATGGAACTTCTCTTTACCTTTCCAGCTTATTGGGCCCTTCAGGAATCAAAGTAACGCGACTTGCACGCGGCATTCCTTCGGGCTCGGGTTTGGAATTTGCAAACTCTCAAATTCTGGCGGATGCACTTGAAGGGCGTAGAGAACTTTGATTGCTCTACTTTCTATTGTGATGCTATTTGGTCTTAAGGAAAACGAATGCGGCTAGAACATTCCATGGGCTTGAGGATGGGGCACGAACTGCATCTTGCACCTCGCATGATTCAGTCGATGGAGATACTCCAGCTACCAATCATGGCTTTGGAAGAAAAAATCCAACAGGAGCTTCAGGAAAATCCGGTCCTCGAACTCACTCAAGATTCAGAAAACGCAAATCCCAACGATGACTGGAATGACGGCCAAAACGAACATGAATTTGAACCAAATAATTCCAAAGACACCACTGACAAAACTTTGGTGATCGATACCAAAGGCCAGGCAGAAGCCGATTTCGAGCGCCTTGATGGCATGCCCGAAGAATGGAAAGAATCCCTTTACGATGATCATAGGCCTTCGCGCAACGCCATCGAAGAATTTTCCGAACGCAAGCACAATGCCATGCAAAACATGGTTTCCAGGCCTCAATCACTCGAAGATTATCTGATCGATCAGCTTTCATTCTTTGATATTTCAAAAGAAGAAAGGCGCCTTGTAAATCTGGTGATCGCCAACCTAGATGATGGTGGGTATCTAAAATCGAGTGCAGAAGAAATTGCCAATTCGATTGATCCGCCTTGCACCCCTGATCAAATCAGACAAGCGATTTCCATCGTTCAAAGGCTTGATCCTCCAGGCATTTGCGCAAGAGATTTAGCTGAATGCCTTTTACTGCAACTCACTTCGGAAACGCCAAACCCCGATGCAGTCAAAAGCCTGATCACCAACCATTTGGAAAACATCAGGCACAACCGTATACCCGCAATTCAAAAAACCACCGGCCTCGACTTAGCTCAGATCAAGGAAGCAATCGAGGTTATTCGAAAACTAAATCCCAAACCAGCAGCCATCTTTAATTCGGAAAGTATTCCCTATGTGGTGCCGGATATTGAAATATTCAAGTCGGAAGAGGGAGATTATCTTGTCCGCCTAGCTGATGAACTTTTACCCAATGTGCAAATCAATCAGATTTATGTTGCAGAGTGTAAAAACCGAGCCACCGATAAAAAAGTGAAAGAGTTTCTCCGACCTAAAATTCAATCCGCACAATGGTTGCTCGAAGCAATCGAACAACGCAGGTCTACTCTAAAAAAAGTCACACAAGCAATCATCCAAAGGCAGTTGAGCTTTTTAGAACTTGGGCCTGAACATATCGAACCACTGAAAATGCTGCAAATTGCAGAAGTGGTTGGCGTGGATGTTTCAACCATCAGCAGGGCGGTTGATGATAAATGGGTTCAAACCCCGCGGGGAGTTTTTCCACTGAAACGATTCTTTGGCGGAGGCACTCAAAGCGCAACTGGTGAAGATATCGCTTGGGAAAAAATCCGCAGAAAACTTCTTGAAGTGGTTGGAGCAGAAGATAAATCCAATCCGCTTTCTGATGAAGATCTGGTAAACAAACTTCAGGAAGAAGGCTACCCTGTGGCCCGTAGAACCATCACCAAGTATAGAAAAATCCTCAACATCCCATCATCAAGGGAACGAAAAGATTGGACACCTTGATTATTCTGCAGCGGATTTAAACCCCGAAGGCACTTCTCCACCCACAAAATAAACATCTCTATCCGGCCTGCACCCAGGCGCATGAATATCCAGCATCTCTAAACCGTTAGGCCCAGCCCTAAACGCATGCTTTGTCCCTGGAGGCAATCGCAAAAATACCCCCACCTTCAACTCATGCTCCACCCCATCCAAAATAGCAACCCCCTCACCCGCAAGCACATAATAAAGCTCCTCAGCAATCTGATGATAACTGGTGCTAGTGCTAGATTCCGCTTGAACTTTAACCCTATAAGCCGTGGTTCGAATTTCCTCGTCCACCATGATCAGTGTTTCAATTCCGTAAGGGCCGAGCTGCTTTAATGCGTCTTCATGTCCCGCAGTTCTAACGATAATTTCTGGACTACCCATTTAATCCCCCACATTCCCTTTTGCAGCTTGATTGATCCCAACGGCTAGCTGTTGAAGATATCTTCAAGAGCCTTGCGCATCACCTTGGGATCGGGATCGATACCCGCCCAATGCTTGATACCAATAACCCCTTGGTTAACGAGCATTCCAAGTCCATCAATCAATTTGCAACCTTTACCCCGGGCATCCTTTACCAATCTGGTTTCAGGAGGATTAGGGATAACATCTGCAACCACCATCGAAGGTTTCAAGGTGGAAACATCAAGCTCAAGCCTGGCTTCACGATCAGGATATAACCCGATGGAAGTGGCATTGATCACTACATCAGTGCCCTCGGGAATTTTGAAATCTCCCTTCCATTGAACAAACTCAACCTTTGCATTTACTTTTTCCCGAAGCAACTTAGCCAACTCTTCACCCCGGTTGACGCTGCGATTTACAAGGGTGAAATGGCTGGCGCCTGCAAGCGCAAGCTCTACGGTGATGGCCCGTGCAGCGCCACCTGCGCCAAAAATCACAACGCGCTTCCCCTTGGGATCGGTCAACTCTTTTAACGATTCAAGGAAGCCCTTGCCATCAGTGTTTTCACCAATCAGTTTCTCACCCCTGCGCACAACACAATTAACCGCACCCATGACTGATGCTGATTCACCCAAGCCATCTAAGTGGGCAATGACTGCAACCTTGTGCGGAATGGTGCAATTAAACCCTACAAAACCCATAGCACGAGCGCCTTTTACCGCTTCACTCAAATGGCTCGGTGCAACCTCAATCGTCAGATAGCGCCAATCCAATCCATGATGCTTATAGGCGGCTTCGATCATCGCCTGGGTCGGGTTTTCACTAACAGGCTGACCAAAACATGCGGTAAGTTCTTGTTTGAAATTCAAAACCTTAGTCATCGTTTCATCCTTATTTAAGTTCAGGGTCTTTCATTGCATCAGCTTTTTTATACAAGCCCGTAGGAATCAAAATATTCTCGGGTGGGGTCTTGCCATCAAAATAATCCAGCATTGCAGCAACAGTTTGCTGACCAATTTTATCCGGGAATTGCACCGGGTCTGCAAATATCTTCCCTTCCTTGATCGCTTGCTTACCATCGGGCTGACCATCAAACCCTATGATTTTTACTACATCAGCCTTGTTAGCTCGTTCGAGTGCGGCCCGGGCCCCCAATGCTGAAGGATCATTAATTGCGAAAATTGCTGCTAGATCTGGATGGGTTTGCAATACATCTTCAGTGGCACTTTGGCTTTTATCCTTCTTACCATCGCCTGGAAGTTCTGCAACAATCGTTATCTGGGCTTTTGTGTTTTTCTTGTTGTGTGCATCGATAATTTCTTTAAAACCCTTGACCCGCAAGATGCATGATTCAGCCTGCCTAAAATCGAGTACCGCAACTTTGCCCCCTGCTTCGCCCATCGCTTCAATCGTGGCAATTCCAGCTTGCTTGCCACCTTCGTAATTATCGGTTGCGATATGAGTCACCACTTTGGCATCGGGAGCCAGGCATGCGATATCTGCGGTAAATACAGGCACCCCCGCTTTATTCGCTTCTTGGATAACTGCACCAATCGAGCGCGAATCACAAGGGCACAACACAATCGCAACTACTTTTTTCACTAAGAAATCTTTGACCTGACTTTGCTGCTTTGCAACATCAAATTCCCCGCTAACTACTTCAACTGAATATCCTGCTTTTTCTGCCTGCTCTTTTATCGTGTCGCCTATAACCTTAAAAAATGGATTCGTAAGAGTCAGCACAGAAACACCTATAATACCCTTCACTTTCACAGATGCTTTTTCTTTCGACGGTTCTTTTTTATCCTGGGCATTATTGCCACCACAGCCCACTGCTGCAAAAACTGTAAACACCAAAACCGTCTTTATGAAAGTATTCATACTTATTTTTCATCCATTTTACTTGGTAATAGCTTTTAGTATTGTTGCTTAGAAATAGCAGCAAAGAAATAGAATTATGGTTTCAAAGATTGAAGAGGCATCAGGGTGATATCAAACCCCATTTCAACTTCTTCGCGAAGGATCAATACCTTCACCACATCACCCACTTTTTTGGCATCCAATACGGAATACAGATCCTTAAGCACCTTGATTTGCTTGCCATCAACTGATTTGATGATATCACCCAGCACGATGTTTCCTGTTTTCTTTCTGGAAGATCCGCGAATCCCCACCTTTGCTGCAGCACCTTCCGGAAGAACATCTAAAACCACAACACCTTCAGGCACCCATTGCTTCGACATATTGTCTGGCGCAAGAGTAACCCCCAGACCTGGCTTGGTAACTTTTCCATTCTTGATAAGCTCTGGCACTACCCGGTTCACCTCATCCACAGGAATTGCAAAACCAATACCCGCAGACACCCCAGAAGTGCTGAAAATTGCAGTGTTCACGCCAATAAGCAAACCCGCACTGTCAAGAAGTGGACCACCCGAATTACCCGGATTGATCGCAGCATCAGATTGAATCACATTCTTGATCGGCCTTTTATTTACCGAATCTATCTCCCTTCCAAGCGCACTTATAATCCCCGTGGTCAAGGTCTGATCAAGCCCAAAGGGATTTCCAATCGCATACACTTTCTGCCCAACTTGGAGATCATCAGAACGGCCCAACGGCAACGGTTTTAGCTTCCCCTTTGGGGCATCGACTTTTAAAACTGCAAGATCTTTATCTGCAAAATACCCTACGAGCCTTGCTTGAAATACTGATTGGTCTGCAAAGGTAATCTGCGCTGCATCTGCGTTTTGAATCACATGAAAATTAGTTACAATGTGCCCTGCATCATCCCACACAAACCCCGACCCTGTACCCTCGGGCATCTGCTGAATGTTCAAATTGATGCCAGTCTTGCGATTAGCTAGGGTGGTAATATTAACAACTCCCTGCCTAGATTGATTATAAAGCTCGATGGTGGATTTTTCATCCTCTGCGAGATTGCCCCGCGCAACAATCGGCCTAGCAGAACCATACTTAATATTATCAGAGTCCCCATTATCTTTAAATAAGATATCCCTACCAAAGATAAACGCAAGGACAATAACAAAAGGCAACGAAAGGGCAAAGATGGAAATGATTACGACAAAAATCCAGAGCATAACTGATCTGGATCTTGGTGGGTCATTATTTAAAATCTCATCATTGCTCATGTGTTTTTTAATCCGTTGGTCAGATAAACAACTTTTTAATCGGCTTCCCGGTAGAAACAGCCACAGGTCGGTTCAGTAGATCATGATAATGTTCGGTGGGAGGAACGCCAAGCGCATCAAACAGCGTGGTGATAATATCTTGTGGGGTAACCCGATCTTGAATGGGATAAGCCGCTGCGCGATCAGTGGCACCAACCACGCCCCCTTGGGTAACTCCTGCACCTGCGAAAACAACAGAGTAAGTTGCAGCCCAGTGTTTTCTACCAGGGGTTGCCCCTGCAAATCTAGGCTCTAATGCAACCAATGGTGCCCTGCCAAACTCTCCCATGCAAACTACCAATGTTGAATCCAATAAACCTCGTGAATCCATGTCTTCGAGAAGGGCGGAAAAACTTTGGTCAAAACGAGGCAATAAATGATCTTTCATCGATTCAAAAATATCGTTGTGGGTATCCCAACCGTATTGATCAGTTTCGTTGGGCGCAGAATCCTGCCCTCGAATATTTGGATTCCAAAACACTGTAACCCAGGGCATTTCTCTTTCAACCAATCTGCGGGCAAGTAGACAAGCCTGGCCTGAACGATTTCGACCATAGCGATCGCGAACAGAATCCTTCTCTTGGGAAAGATCAAACGCACTTCGAGCCTTGGGATCACTCAAAATTTGATACGCCTGCTTGTAACGTAAATCATGATCAAGCAACCCAGGTACTGACTCCCACTTGCGCTGTTCTTTTTCCAACGCATTCTTCAAGGATTGCCTTTTCTGAATTCGCACCGTGGGTAAATCATCGCGAGGGTTGAGCGAAGGAAGCGACTTTTCGGGGTTGCTGCCATCCACTGCAAGGGGATCATAGGCCCGACCTAAATAGCCACTATTTTGCCCAGGCGAATTTAACTCGGGAACCAACAATGGCCCATTGACATGGGAACTAGAAAAACCAAAAGGCCCCATTGGCCTGATTCTTCTAAAGATCGAACCCACCGTAGGTAGATCATCAGGTTTGGGTGGCGGATTCGCTGATTTCTGCGGATGAAAATGCCCCGTTAAACTTAGATAACAAGCAGAACCATGATCCAAATCATCATGGCTAACACTTTTAAGAACCGTGAATTTATTAGCTACATTTGCAACTTTGGAAAGATGTTCACCAAAGCGGACACCGGGAACTTTCGTAGCGATAGAGCTAAAAGCGCCCCGAATTTCTACCGGTGCGTTGGGCTTAGGATCCCACATTTCCAACTGGCTTTGGCCACCCCCACAAAACACCACAAGTACCGACTTTGCCTTGCGAGTTTTCGAACCATCCCCAGTGCTGCCCTTGGCAATACCAGAAAGCAAAGGCATTCCTAAAGCTAGGAACATCCTTCGATCAAACATAGTATCAGCACGAAACGCCAGCATGTATCCTCCGGATTAATTCTACCATACGAGATAAAATCACAGAGGGATATTCCGATTACATTTGCATGGTTGTTTCAAACTTCAGCGCACCTTTGACCTTATCGAAATCAACCATTACCTTGCAATGATCTTTAACTTTCCCTTCAAGCATCAATCTTGAAAGCGGGTTTTCGATTTCTTTTTGAATGGTTCGCTTTAAAGGACGTGCACCATAAGCGGGATCGTAACCCACTGCAACCAAATGCAACCGTGCATCTTCGGTAAGCTCAAGCAGAATATGCTTCTCATTTAACCTGGAACGAAGGCGGCCAAGAAGAATTTCAATGATTTTTCCAAGATGCTTTTCGCTAAGGGCATGAAATACAATAATATCATCAACCCGATTAAGAAACTCAGGCCTGAAATTTTTCCTCAGCTCTTCAAGCACTGCATCTTTCATATGATCATAAATTTCCCCAACGAAGGAACCCTTGAACTGAAGGATCCTATTGCTGCCTATATTCGAGGTCATGATAACAATGGTATTTTTGAAGTTAACTGTACGCCCTTGACCATCCGTTAATCTGCCATCATCTAGAACCTGCAACAATAAATTAAACACATCAGGATGGGCTTTTTCGATTTCATCAAAGAGGATGACGCAGTAAGGTTTTCGCCTGACCGCCTCTGTCAACTGGCCGCCCTCTTCATAACCAATATAGCCTGGGGGTGCGCCAACAAGCCTTGCAGCGGTGTGTTTATCTTGATATTCAGACATATCAATGCGGATCATGGATCGCTCATCATCGAATAAGAATTCAGCAAGCGCTCTTGCAAGTTCAGTCTTCCCTACGCCTGTTGGCCCAAGAAAAATAAAACTTCCAACAGGTCTATTGGGGTCTTTCAAGCCGCTGCGAGCCCTTAAAACAGCATCCGAAACCGCAGTCACTGCTTCATCTTGCCCAACAACGCGCTGATGAAGTTCTTCCTGAAGGTGCAACAACTTCTGCAGTTCACCCTCAAGCAATTTCGAGACAGGCACACCAGTCCACCTGCTTACAACATCCGCAATATCTTCTTCGTCAACTTCTTCTTTGATGAGCTTACTTTCACCTTGCTTCGATGCAAAAGCTTCTTCCTCGGTCTTGAGCTTTCGTTCCAACTCATTTAATTTTCCGTACTTGAGTTCTGCAGCTTTACTAAGATCATAACTGCGCTCGGCCTGCTCTGCATCGAGTTTAGTTTGATCGATTTGCTGCCTAAGGGAACGGAGCTTCAGAACTGCTTCTTTCTCGATATCCCATTGCCCTTTAAGAGCACCCGACTGACCTTTCAAATCTGAAAGTTCTTTTTCGAGTTTCAAAAGCCGGTCTTTAGACGCAGCATCTTTTTCCTTCTTAAGCGCTTCTCTTTCAATTTCTAATTGCATGGTACGCCTCAATATTTCATCCAACTCAGAAGGCATACTATCAATTTCAGTGCGCAATTTGGCAGCCGCTTCATCGATAAGATCGATCGCTTTATCAGGCAGAAACCGATCAGCAATATAACGATTAGAAAGCACCGCCGCTGCAACCAGAGAAGCATCTTTAATTCTTACACCATGATGCAATTCATAGCGCTCTCTTAAGCCGCGCAAAATACTGATGGTATCTTCCACCGTTGGTTGATCAACAATTACAGGCTGAAACCTGCGCTCAAGGGCGGCATCTTTTTCAATATTTTGCTTATACTCATTGAGCGTGGTAGCACCAATGCAATGAAGCTCGCCCCGAGCCAGCATTGGTTTCAAAAGGTTGCCTGCATCCATGGCGCCCTCGGCTTTTCCTGCGCCAACAACCGTATGAAGCTCATCGATAAAAAGAACGATTTCCCCTGCGGATTGCTGAACTTCTTTAAGAACAGCCTTAAGTCGCTCTTCGAATTCACCCCGGAATTTTGCCCCTGCAATCAATGCACCCATATCGAGGGAAACAATCATTTTGTTTTTTAAACCTTCAGGCACATCACCCCGAACGATGCGCTGCGCAAGCCCTTCAACGATTGCAGTTTTCCCAACGCCCGGCTCACCTATGAGAACTGGGTTGTTTTTAGTTCTGCGGGAAAGAACCTGAATCACCCTGCGAATTTCTTCATCACGGCCTATGACAGGATCGAGTTTGTTGGCAGCGGCCATTTTAGTGAGATCACGGCCATACTTTTCCAGAGATTGATAAGTGGCTTCGGGGTTTTGATTGGTCACGCGTTGGTTTCCTCTTACTTCTTGAAGTGCGGTCATTATTAGATCACGGGTAATTCCAAACTCTTTGAACAGTTTTCCTATCGAAGCTTTATCTTCCAACAACGCCAGAAGAATATGCTCGACGGAAATAAAATCGTCTTTAAACTTTTTAGCCTCTTCCTCTGATTGCTTGAGGATCGTGTTCAATCTACCTGCAAGGTAAATATTGCCATCTTGATTAGAACCAGAAACCTTGGGAAGGCGATCGATTTCTTGATCGCAGCGTTTGCGCAAGGCATCGGTATTGATGTTTGATTTTCGCAAAATAGATAACGCTAAGCCTGGGTCCTGAGCCAATAAGCTTGAAAGCAAATGCTCCAAATCGACCTGCGGTTGCCCCTTAGACTGGGCAATCTTGGAAGCCTGCTGTAAGGCTTCCTGTGCTTTTTCAGTGTATCGATCAATGTTCATTAGAAGAATCCATTAAGCCTTTTACTACATCACACCTACATTATTCGCTAAACAGGATAAGAATGTACACAAATACACCCCTATCCTTCAATATTTTTAAAATTAACGCAACCCTATATATGGCAATATCTTACATAAAACGCAAAGATAAAATTAAAAGCAAATAATTCCACAGAGAATATAGGCTATTGCTCCCTACCATAGTAAGCCCAGCAAACTTAAAAAGTGGGCTTGAACGATTTGAAATAAAGCTTATGCCTGTGATCTGTAACCGGTTTAAGTGAATATCTTGGTATATTGGGACAGGTAAGCTTTATGAATCGATCATTCCCTTTAATATTAAATGTTGTTGCGCTATTTTCCATCATAGGATGTGATGCCTCGCCATTCCGAATGTATTCTGCGAGAACAGACGCCCATTTTGAAAAAGCCAAAAATGATATTCACGAAGCTGCTAACTCAACTGCTGAAGCCCTAAGTTCTGTCCGGGTGGATTATGTCAACGAGAGCCAGGCAAAATTAAACGCTTTAGATAAACAATATGTGGCTATCAAAGAGCAAGGGAAAAACGCGACAGGAGAAGCCAAGGCGGACCTTTATAAACAACTGCAGACCTTGCAAGAACGCAGAGATGGCATACGCGAACGCTTGGATGAGTATCGTAAATCCAATGATAAAGCTGCAGAAAACTTGCGCACTGGAATCGAGGCAGCCTTAGTCGATTACCAAAACGCCCTGGTAGGCAAATAATATCATCCTGCTTGATTTAGCATTTCTAAAGGTGTGAGTAAAAAATTGCTCACGCTTTTTCTAGCGAAGCTTTTAAACGCACCAATCCTTCTTTGATCGAAACCTTGGGTTCATACCCAAGATCTTTCCGTGCATTCGAAATATCAAACCAATGCGATGTGGATAACTCCTTGGCAAGAAACCTTGTCATGGGTGGTTCGTTTTGTATTCGCAAAAGACTATAGGTCATTTCAAAAATCCAACCCATGAAGTAAGCAAGCGAAACCGGAACACTTTTATCCACCGCCTTGCCATTACCCGCACGAATGATTTCATTCACCAAATCCCAAAGCTTCCAAGGTTCGCCATTGGAAATAAAGTACGCTTTGCCTGAACAAGGAGATCTAAAAGATAATTGATCTAGTGCCAAAAGATGGGCACTTGCAGCATTGTCAATATAGACAGAATCAACCATAACAATGCGATTGCCAATCTTACGAAGCCTGCCCGCCTTGGCCCGGGCCAGAATTCTGGGGACAAGATGGTTATCGCCTGGCCCCCATATTAAATGTGGCCTCAATGCCACCGTCGCAAGCGTATCATCATTAGCTTTCAAAACCATTTGCTCCGCAAGAGCTTTAGTTTTTGGGTATGCAGTAAGATAGCTTTCAGGATAGGGAACTAATTCGTCAACGCCCTCCATATCGCCATTATTGAAAACCACACTAGGCGAACTGGTGTACACCAATTTAGGAATGTCTAAGCTTTTACAAACCTCAAGAATGTTTTTAGTACCCACAACATTGGTTTGGTAATAGCTATTGTAATCGCCCCAAATACCAGCTTTTGCAGCAGTATGAATGATTGCATCGCAACCTTGCGCTGCCAGATGAATCGCACCTTTATCGGCCAAGTCTCCTTGAAACTGCGCAACACCAATTGCATTCAATTTCGCATATGGCTTGCGGGAAATGCTTTGAACTTTATCGCCTCGTGAAACCAACATCGAGCAAATTGCAGAGCCCAGAAAACCGCCACCCCCTGTTACTAACACTTTCATGAAAGCCTCCCCGCAGCCCAAACCGCAAGTTCTTCCCGCTTGATTTTAGAATTATGCCTTATGTCTACCGGGAAGGAGGGATGGATCAAAAACTTATTAATGTCTTTAGTTTCAGGATAAAGCAAAGCCCTGCTTGCAAGGTTCCGTAATAACTCTTGATCACTGAACATACCCTTTTCTTTTTCGACACAGACTACAGGGAGTTGTAATCCTACGGGCCCAACCCCGACAAGTGCGCTACGAAAAACACCAGGAACTGAATCAAATATTCCCTCGATAGGAACGGTATGAAAAAGCTTATTAGCATAGAGTACGCGCTGAGATTTCCGGCCACAAAACCAAAGCCTTCCCTCAGAATCGAAATACCCAAGGTCACCCATTCGATGGAGGGTTTGGCCATCAGCATCAAGAATTTTCGCAAGGTTTGTTTGAACAGGGCGATTGAAATAATGCTTTGTAACAACCGGGCCACGCACTACAAATTCACCAATTTCCCCTTGAGTAACCCGAAGCGATTCAGACCAATGTTCGATTGCAGCATCATCGATTTTAATAATACGAACATCGATGCCTTCAACAGGCTTACCCACGCAAACACCTTTCCCTGAAGAGGTGAATTGTTGGGTTTCGGAAAGAATAACGGCGCTAGAAATGGTTGCAACAGGAAGAGATTCGGTCGCTCCATAGGGGGTATGCAGATAAATTCCGGGATTTAATCGATTGGCGAGATTGGCAATATCTCGCGCGGGCACTGGGGCTCCCGCAGAAAGAATGCGCTTTAGTGTTGGGAAATTAATATCTTTCGGAAGGCTTGCTAATCGACGAAGCAAAGCAGGAGAAGCAAAAAGATTAGTCACCTTAAAATGCCTGATGGCACCAAGAATCTTGTACGGATCAGCTTTAGCAGGCTTGGTGAAATCCATTTCTGGAATAACCGCAGTCATACCCAATGCTGGAGAAAAAAGCCCAAAAAGAGGAAAAGTCGGGAGATCAATTTCACCCGGAACAATTTGATAAAGGCTTTTAAGAAGTTGAACCTGTGCATGAAATTGCTCATGTTCGTACACCACGCCTTTGGATACCCCAGTGCTACCACTCGTAAACAAAATAGCAGCGGGATCAACAGCGTTGCATACCAAAGGTGTATTTAAAACGGAGCCTTTTCGTAAAACATCCGACCACCGGGTTCCAAATATGGCACCTCCAACAGTGATGGTTTTCCGGATGGAAGTTTTACCCCACCCAAGGAGAACCCTTGCCATTTGCGCAAGTGGAATCCCGATGAATGCATCAGGTTGAACTTCTTTAAGGCAAGAGCCTATTCCCTTTAACCCAAGCCCAGGATCAACGACAACAACCGTTGCGCCAATTGTGAAAAGTGAAAAAACAACTTGGAGGAATTCAATGCCTGGCTTAACCATGACAGCAACGCGCATTCCAGGTTGAAATCCCTGATCGAGAAGGCCACGAGCAGCGGCATCGATGGAGTCCTGCAATTGGGCGAAGGATAGCTGGGCAGAGATTTTTGGGCCGGAAGAAAGGTGCGCTCCATTTTGCACAATAACAGCAACGGCATCGGGAAAATCATGCGCCATTTCCCGGACTAGGTTGGCGATATTAAGCGAGCCCTGCATGGCTCAACCCCCGGGGTGTTTCATGAAGAATTCTTGGATCTTCGCAATGATCGGGGCAGGGGCATCTTCGAGAAGGTAATGCCCAGCATCTTCAAAGACATTATAATCTGCGTTGGGAAAATGTTTTTTCCATTCCGCAAGAAAATCGTCGTTGAAGATAAAGTCGTGTCTTCCCCAGCAAAAGATTTTGGGTGTATCATTCAAATTAGAAAGGCCAGATCTGGTGCCTTCAATAATCTCATACGAGGGGTGCTGCGGATTGATAGGGATATCCTGCACAAAGCGGAATATAGCAAGCCGATCTTTCCAGCTTGAATAAGGCGAAAGAAAGCCAGCTCTTACGTTATTATTAAGACCTTTAATAGAGCAGTATCGTGCAGCGCCCAAGCAAAAACCATTTAACCCACGCACCATCAATGATCCAATAATCTTGGATCTGCAGACCTTGAGAGTCCAAGGAAGGGGCTTGCCTTGCGGAAGGCCAAAACCTGCGGTGTTCAAAAAAACGATACTTTCAATCCTAGAGGCATTGCGCACGGCCCAAGAGGTTCCTATCATTCCGCCCCAGTCATGCACAACTAGGCTGATTTTTCCAGTCGGCGCAATATGATTGATCAACTTATCAAGATCGTTGAGCCTGCTTTCAAGCGTGTAGCTGTATTGTTCATCAGTGGGCCTATCGGAAAGCCCGCATCCAACATGATCAGGAACAATAACCCGCATGAACTTCGAAAGTGCGGGAATTAAGTTGCGATAAAAAAAGGACCATGTCGGGTTGCCATGAATCATAAATACGGGTTTGCCCGACCCTTCATCGAGGTAATGAAGTTTATGATTGCCGAGGTTTAGATATTTACCCTTGAAAGGATAAAGGGAGGGGTTCTCCCTGATCCAATTTAAAAGGGTTTGGGGAGGACCTGAAACATCGCCAGGCTTATTACCAACTACCATTCTACGCCCAGCATTAGGCAGTTAAGCCCGCTGCCAATCCCAAGCAAGCCAACCCTGTCTCCTGGGAGCAGGAATTTTCGTTCTTCTGCAATCGCTGCGGTCAAGGGCAGGGAAACTGTACCGATATTTCCAAGGAATGGAAAAGTAGAATAATCCTTGTGCAAAGATATTCCAAGGGCTTTAAGAACCGAATCACGGTGCGGGGCACCAACCTGATGACAGATAACTTTATCGATGGCATCGGGTGTCCAGCCGATCTTACCAACAAAATTTTTCCAAGTGCGCATGCCGAGATCAACACCATACTTCAACACCGCAACTGAATCGGTAGTCATAAAATGCCTTGCAGCATGAATAACGCCCTGAATGATTTGTTTGGGTGAAGCGCCATCGGGGATAAAATCTGGAATAGGCTCATTCGTCAGGCCCCATCTGCAAAGGCTATGGTGCTCTGCTGCACTTTGAGCACTGGCAGCAATAAGCTTTCTTCTTTTTTCACTTGAGAAGGATCCATCTGTAACAACAACGGCCACAGCGCCGGAACCGCCTGTAAGGGTAGCAAGTGAATCTTTAAAGGTTTCGATATTTTTTCTTTTGAGCAACTCAGCAATCATGGTGTCGTTGATTTCGCGGGAGGTTTCGCAAGATACAACAACGCCCGCACGAATTTGGCCAAGTTCAATTCGGTTGGCAATATCAAGAATGCCATTTAATACACCAAGGCATGCATTGCTAATATCGTAAACGAGGGCATTACTACCAACGCCCAACTTCGCTGCAACCGAGCAAGCGGTGGCGGGTTCAAATTGTTCTCTGCAAACAGCAGAGTAAATAACAACTTCGAGATCTTGCGCAGTAACATTAGAACGGTCGAGTGCTTTTCTGGCAGCAAGCGTTGCGCCTTCAGCAACAGAAAACCCTGGTTCCCACCAGCGTCTTTCCTGAATACCGGTCCAGGCGAGTAACTGACCTGCATTGAATTTCAATGCTTCATAAACGGGGAGCAATCTGGTTTCGAGTTCCTCGGTGGAAACTACCACCGGTGGAAGTTCGTAACCAATTGCATCGAGATACACCCGGGAATATTTCATAAAAGTTCTATCCTGAATAATCGCTGTTACGACTTCCAAGCCTTTAGGCGGAAGTCTTTCATTTCATAGATGATCAAGCCATCTACGGATAGTTTGCCATCTGCAACCAATAAACCAGAGGGATCATCCCTATTGGTAATAGTTGCTTCGACTATCACAGTGTTATTATGCGGAATAACCTGCCCGCGGTAAATCCAAATATGTGGTTCAGGGCTTACAATAGGCAAAAAAGTGTCAACTTCAGGCCAGAAGTCTGTTGCAAGGATTTTCATTAATTGAATCATTGCTTCAAGACCCAGCGAGCCAGGCCAAACAGGATCTTGATAGAAATGTGCTTTAAAAAACCAGTCTTTGGGGTTAACCTGCTTGATTCCCCGGATGTAACCCAGACCGTTTGCACCCCCTTTTTGCTCAAGATATTCCACCCGATCCAACATTCTTAAAAAATCATCAGGAAATGGCGGTTCTGCACTAATCAGGGCATCCAAACGGGCATATTTCTCAACATTCCACAAACTAGCGCCTCGAACTCCAACCTGATTTGCAAGCGCATCCTTCGAAAAGAACCCGAAAGTAGTATCCCCCTTGTAGATACTTTTGCCCTTACAAAAAACATCAAACAAATACGATTGCACCACCATCCCCGCAGAGGATGACACGCGCGTAATCTTAACCTTGATAGAAAGTGTCCCGGCATCTGCAAGAACAGGTTCCAAGTAAACAGCCTTCCCACCGAGATTACGGAAGGAAAGATCAGCCTTACTAGTAAGCGCAGATCCCAAATAAGCAGCAAGCCAACCACAAGGCTGCAAGGCGATTTCTAGAAGAATGGCAAAAGGCATTGCTGCCTGCCTTTCAGAACGGAAGTACCATTCATCAGGGGGGACATCATACTCTGCAACAATTTCGCCCCCTGCAACCATCTTCCAAGGTTCGCAATTAACCTCCATGATCCGATCGAGGAATTTATAAGGTGGCCCAGGAAGCCTTGCGATTTTTCTTTCAGCATCAAAAACCTTATACGCATCCCCAAACGCTTCTGAAGGATTGCCGATTGCAAAAGCCATAATACTGGCATTATCAAAGCGGGGTGTTTTCACCGCACCAGAAATCCCGCCCGACCAAATTGCTTCAACCGATTCTTTGCTCCATCCTGTCATGCGAAGCGACATGGATTTTATCTCAACCACATTTTTTCCATCCGCATACATGTATGCATCAACGATGGTGTAGGGTTCTGGGCGGTACCCTCTTTCCCTGATCAAAACTTCATAGGTAACTTTTTTCGTGGTAGCAGTAACTTGCCCTCTGCAGCGAAGTTTACCCGTAACCTCAGGAACCGGTTCGAACGCAACATTCGATTTTTCGCCCACCCATCCCATGCGATAAAGAAAAATTCGCAGCGTATGCAGGCAACATTCATACATGAGTGTGCCGGGCATTACCTGATCATCCACAAAATGGCAGGTAAGAAACCAATCATCAGGATGAATATCAGCTTCGCCTAAAATACGGCCCAGACCAGCAGGCCCGCCTTCAGGTTCAAGCAAAGGTACCCGATGCACAAGCCGCATTTTCCCACCGGGCAAAGTAGCAGGATCACGAATAGGCAGATTGGCAAACTGGGCACCAAAGCAAGCCGCCAAATCTCCGCTGCGCAATGCATCTAATTGCTCTTCACTAAAAGATTCTTTAGCCATGGGAAGCAAAGGCGGAGTTGAAATAACTTCTTCTTTTTTATCTGCGTTTGCTGAAATAGCGATGCCCTTGCCCGCAGCAAGTGCTTCTTCTGTAAAGAAACCTGCGCAACCTTCGCGCATTGCCATGAAAGGTTCGCCATTAACCGTGGCATCGTACCAAAAACGAAAAAGATAAGTGTCATTATGGCGGAAGAACCGATCAATTCGAATATCGTAATGAATGACTTCGCCCTCAACAGGCAGGGAACGATGGAAAGTAACCTCTGCATCAAGCAGGCGATAAACTGCAAGGCCTTTGGTTTTATGATCGATGCCTAAAAAGCCTGATAGAAATAGATCTGCCTGCCCCGATTCCACAGCAATGCAAGTGGGGATTCTGCCATGATCCAAATACCATGCACCGGGCAAAACATCGTGCTCGGTAATGATTCTTCCCGAACCCATCGAACAAGGTTCGCCCTCGATTGCCAAGATTCGATCCACAAGCATCAAGGGTTCATCTGGTAATCTAACTCGAGTGGGGTAGGCATCAATTTCGGCATACATCGTTCCCAACACCCCTGCGATATTCCCCCGGGCGTAATGCAAGCAAGCATTCCGATCAAGGGTTCTAGGCGGTGTTAATGGCATTTCAAACGGTTTGTTAGGGCTAGTATTATCAGAAACATCCTCAGAAAAAATATCGAACTCGGTATCGCCCAAGTTCACCGATTGCAGCATATGATTTTGAAATTCAACCAGGGCGGTCATCTGCCCAAGAGTTGATTGCGAAAGTTTTAAATAAGCAGCATGGGCTTCCATTGCAGATTGGTTCATGTTCACAGCGTGTTCGACACCATGAAACTGCAGCGCATTCTCATTTTCCATGAAATGTATTCTTTCTTCCGTAACTTCTTGAGTGCTACTTCGATTCGAACTAGGGGTGGTGAATGCAAAACCTGCAGAACCTGTAATCAAACTCACCTTATTACCATTTGCATTCACCAAATCAGTTGGAGTAAAAAGGAAGCTGCAATCCATTGAGACCCGTTCAGAAATCAAGGCAGCGATGGTTTTCAAGAGCCCTAGATATTGGCTGCCCCGCATAGTGCTTAGTGATCTAGCAAAATGAGGCCTGCCCTTAAGAATATTAGCGATGATTCTGGTGCAAGAAGAGCCAGGCCCCATTTCCAAAAATATGCGAGCGCCATCGTTGTATGCAGTTTCAACAATTTTATTAAAATCCATGGTGCTCAAAGCGAGCCCTGTGATCGCTTCCGACGCGGCTTCCTTAGTAACCTCGTAGGCAGAACCAAACGATGCACTGTAAACATAAGGCGTTGCCATGAGATTCGTTGGCAGCAAATGAAATCTTCGATAAGCATCAGCAATGGGCCTTGCAGCTTCGCAATGAACCGCTGCAGTTTCAGTGCTTAAAGGAAACAATCTGCAGTTCAATTGTTTGACCAGCTTCTTGACTTGAGTCGCATCTCCGCCGACGACACATTCATTAGGACTGTTGATAATCAGCAAATAAACACGGTCAAAATCGACCAACAATTGCTCGATATCTTCCGGGGATTTTTCCACCAATCCTACGAGCCAATCAGGAACCTGCCCTGGTTCCATTCCCCATGAAAGAGCGATTGCCTGCCGTTTCCCTACAAGATCTTCCTTAAAAAGAGTCGAACCTTCCAGCGCATGCCAAAGCCCATCGCGATCAGACCAATAACCCATAGCAACCAATGCGGTTGATTCGCCAAGGCTATAACCCAGCACCAAATCTGTTTTTATACGTGCAAGCCTCATGATCTCTGCAGTGGCGCATCCAAACGAAACTTGCGCCATAATTCGTTCATGGGGCAAAGGCTGGCGAAACGGCCTACCCTGCCAGTAAAACTCGGGAAGCACCTGCGCTCTTAATTTAAGACTATTTTTATCGTAATTTAGATGGCTCTGTGGCCAGCGAAGCGATAGGTCTGCACCCATCGAAGCAAAATCCGCGCCCGACCCTGGAAAAACCATGGCAACTTGCCCTTTGTTTCCAAGCGGGTTGCGATTATAAAAAAACCTGTCAGCAACAGAAGAATCAAGGGGTTCGCCCTTCAAGGTTTTGAACCCTGCCTCTATAAGCAAGGGCAGCTCTATAAGATTGAGAACGACAAAAGACAATGCAAAGGGTGAATCAGCTAAAGCAAGATTCTTCTCATGCCAAGCTTTTGCCAAAGAAAGCAACGAGGGAAAATTGCCCTCTGACGCAAATTGTTTTAAAAAGAAGAGATTAGCTTCAAGAGTAGGGCCATCTTCTGCATAAATTGCAAAAAGTGTTTCAGAGAAAGCTGATGCAGCCAGATTGGGAGTTGTTGCGCTATTTTCTAATTCGGTCTCTTCTAGCAAGATATGAAACCAAGTACCATCGCTGCCCAAAGAATTAACCCCTGCTCTGCGTGGGCCATCCTCCCTGTTTCGAAGCCAAGGAGTTGGGGTGAAATTTTCTGCTAGAAATCGGGCGTCCTCATATCTGCGATCAAGTTCAGGTTGTTCAAGAGAATTTCCTGGCAACACTTTCTGGCTCAAACAAAGGCAAGCTTTTGCCAATGATTGCAAACCTGTTGCAGCCCCGGACCAACCAAGTTGAAACCTGGAGCAATGAAGTACCGCTTGACCAGAAACCTGCCTAGGGGAAAAGAAATCACCAAGAGCTCTGGCCTCTGCAGCGTCCTCCTGCTCTAGGCCTGAAGAATTCGATTCAAGATACTGAATGGTTGCGGGGTGAATACCAGAGGAAAGGTAGGCACTTTCCATTGCTGTCCTACAGGCTTTATCAGATAATCCTTTAGCAATCGGGTCTTTAAAAGTGCCGATGCCCCGGAGTACCGCAAGGATGGTATCACCGGATTTTTCCGCATCTTCAAGTCTTTTTAAAACAAGAACTGCGGAGCCATCAGAAGGAAGAACACCGGTCTTCCCCAGAGCTAAAGCAGGGTTTAGAATTGCATCCGTAAGTTTGCCTTCTTTTGCAAGAGGGACAATCATGCGTGGGTCGATACAAAAATCCACTGCCCCGACCAAGGCACTATCGATCTGAAAAGACACCAACGAATCCCATGCAATTTCGAGTGCCCTTAACCCCGAGTTCTCATCCGCAGCAATCGTAAACGCAACACCACCCACCCTGTATTCACGGGCAATTCTGGAAGCTGCAATACTTGCAAGTGCCCCCATGGTTCGATCTGCATTCAAGGCAGCGCCTGCAGCATCGGCATATTCAGGATTTCGATTGTTTGCAAGCCACCACCAACGCAAGTGGTAGTTTGTCGTATTCAAATCAAGGCCTACTCCGAGAAAGACTCCCATCCTTTGGAAATCAGATTCCTTAAACTTCATGGATTCAAGTGCTTCGCGTGCGGTATCGAGAGCCAACCCCTGTTGCGGAAGCATCTGTTCAAGTTCCCTGGGCGGAATTCGAAACGCATCCAGTGGTAACTCGACTGCTTTTTTGGGCCTTGCTTTAAATGTTGTATTATGTGGCAGATCCGCAGCAATTGCTTTTGATGATTGCACATTCCAGGCATTTACAAGAGGTTCTAGTTCAACTTTGCCAAAACCTATCGCCCGCTGATAGAAAGGCTCTGTGCTAATATCGCCTGCGTTTCTAGCTGCAACCGAAACAACAGCAAGTGGGCCATGCTCTGCTTGAGGCTCTGCAACTTGAAGTTTCTGGCCTATCCATTCTTCGACAAGAACATGAGCGTTGATGCCACCAAATCCAAAACCGCTAAGCGCTGCCCTGCGGGGAATATCCGGCTGCCTTCTTTCCCAAGGCTGCACTGTTTTCAAAACCCGGAATGCAGAAGAATCAATTTTGATCGATGAAGAACAAGCTTCGAAACCTGCGGTAGGGGGAAGTTGCTGACGACTTAAACCAGCTAAAACCTTTGCAAGCCCGGCACCGCCCGCAGCAGTAAGCACATGCCCAACATTCGACTTTACAGATCCTATAACGCATTGATCAGCTTTATAAGATTCAGACTTCCATAATTCAGCCATGCTAGAAAATTCAACCCCATCGCCAACCGGGGTGCCCGCAGCATGACACTCAATTAAATCGATATCCGAAGGCTTGAGGCCTGATTGCTGATATGCTGCACGCATTGCACGCAATTGGCCTTCGCTATTGGGGGCTAGCAAACCGCCCCCGATATCATTCGAAAGGCCTATGCCCCTGATCACTCCTAGAATTTCATCTCCAGCTTCAATTGCATCTTGCAAGCGCTTGAGCAAAAATATCCCCGCACCCTCGCCAACCATCAAACCATCACCACGATGATCAAACGGTCTGCAATTACCCGACATAGATAAAGCCCTTAGCTGGCTAAACCCCATGTGGGTGTAAAGGCTATCCGCACCAGAAACGCCCCCCGCAAGCACCGCATCCGCTCTGCGATAATAAAGGGCATCCGATGCAAGTTTAAGTGCATAAAAACTGGAAGCACATGCCGCATCTAAAGTGAAGCAAGGCCCACCAAGATTAAAAGCCTTGGCAATAAGATTAGCGGGAAGTGCCGCGGGTTGCGATAACCATGATGGCTCAACTCCGAAGCATTCTTCGGGAACTGTCAGCCCCGCAGCTTCTGAAAGAACTTTCCCCAAAACTTGTAAGTTGAGTTTGCAGGTGCCCTCGGTAGGCAATGCAATATGCCCTAAAATCACGCCCACACGCTGGCGATCCAGGTTTTCAATCTTCCCTTTTAAAGCTTGATTAGCAGCTTCCAGACCAAACAAACTACCAGCATCGAGCTTCTGAAGCATCTCTTGGGGCAGGGGATATTTTTCGGGATTGCGCTCGGGAATCTGAGCGAAAAAACCTCTGGTGGTATGAACCTTGTCGGCTTGCGCAATCGAATCAGCACGAAGGGTTGCAGGGTCTAAAACCCAACGCCCGGATGGAACCTCGCTCGAGGCATTTTGCCCTGAAGCAACAAGCTGCCAAAGAGATTCAAGGTTGGGTGAACCTGCAAAAACGCAACCAGCGCTGACGATGGCAATGGGAGAAAAAAAAGATTGATCAGGTACGCCAGTGCCGTGCTTTGTGTTGTTCATGCAAAACCCGGTCTAGATTGTGGCTGGTTTTCCGAGTCGATTTTTGCGAAAGGCTCTGGCTAGGGATGCATCTAAAACGCCTTCAACGCCTTCCAAACGCATAACCACGCCAAACACTGGATCAATCATATCAACATCTGCAACCGCATGAAGCTCATTGGCTTTGCGAATTTCCAATACAGCTTTAAGCTTTTGGTTGAAGACTGGTTTCCGGAACAATCGAAGGCTCCCAATTCTACAAGGCAATGATCCCATGCTTTGCATCTTGGAAGTCCAAACAATCATCATTTGCAAAACCGCATCCAACCCCAATGGATCAAGAATCCAACGCTGCCTCAAAGGCTGCCTTATCCATTCAGAAGGTTCAGGAGCGCCCTTTACCCAGCACGTGATCCCGCGTTCGCCACAGCTTTCAACATTTTCCAGACAATGCATCATCTTGCCATGAAAAAGAACATCGCGGTAAAGATCATCAATTAAATATTCGACCTTGGGGGCGGTGATGGATCGAAGATTTGTAGGAGAGCCAGGCAGTGCTTCAACTAAAAGAATATCTGCTTTAGCGTGCAAAACATCTTTGCCATTATTACGAAAGCTTCGGGCTTCTACAGGAATAATAAGGCCATTCGAAGTTGCCCGAGGAACCCCGGAAAGATAACGCAATTGCAAAGGTTCGGGCTGATCACAAATCACACCATGCAAAATTCTAAAGTCATCACAGCCATGAAATTGATAACCCGGATTCTCGTGCAAGGCTGCATGGGCAAGCCATTCCAGCATAATTGCCATTGGCAACACTGGCCTGCCATCAATCACATGATGCTCGAGGAAAGGATGCTCTAAAAGATCGAGTCTTCGTTCAAAGGTAAGAAGTGCGGGAACCTCTGATTTTAGTTTTGCGGGAACTTCCTCACGGGGGATGGAAGAACCTTTAGCAAGCACACTAACTTCAACCGAAGAATTATTTGCGAGTAATTCACACGCAAGCAAGGCTGCCCCTTCCTTCAAAGGAATCAGGCCAATGCCTTCCTTGAGGAAAAGTTTTTTCAAGCCCTCGCCTACCATGCCACCTTCCCATGGGCCCCAATTGAAAGAAACAACACGGGTGTTTTTCAACAACCGAGAGTACTTCTGCGCCATCTTGTTGAGCACTTCATTAGCCATGGCGTAATCAACCTGTCCGGTTCTGCCAAAGCGGGCCGTGGTGCTTGAAAACATCGCCAAGAAATTAAGCTTATGAACATCAATACTAGAAAGTATATTTTGCAATCCAGTGACCTTGGTTGCAAAAACGCGCTGGAATTGTTCAGCAGTCTTATCTTCAATCAAGGCATCTGCCAAAACCCCAGCACCATGAATAATGCCACATACAGGCCCCAACTCAGTCTGAACTTCAGCAAGAATTTGGGCAACGGAACCTGCATCGCGAATATCTACCGAGCGGTAAAGCACCTTAGAACAACTAGCACTAAGCTTTTCCAAGTTCGTTCTTACTTCGCGATTCGCAAGTATCTGCTTACACTGTTCGCCGATGGCTTTAGGCGAAAGACCTGCTCCAGATCGGGCCGCAAGTTCTTTCTTAATTTCCATTTCGGAATTCAACTTCATGAGCCAATCGGGCTCATTGGTAGGTTCAGGGCTTCTGCCCAAAACTAAAATTGAAGGTGCATGAAGATCAGCAATCGCCTGGGCACATGCTGCGGTAACACCCCGGGCCCCTCCGGTAACCAACACTAATTTGCCTTCAAGTTTTGATTCAGTCTGGGAAAGCTCGACATCAGTAACATCAAGCTGGATGGTTCTTCTTCCCGAAGAATTGATAGCTACTTCAATTGGCCCATGAAACAAGATTTCGTCTGCGATTTTCTCTGCTGCATCAGCAATGCCAATGCGAGGATCAAGATCGATGGCACGGGAACGGATAAGAGGCCATTCGCGGGCTGCAGTTTTCACAAGACCAAGCAAACCAGCATCCAGAGGATTGCGATCATCTGCAAATGATTCAAAACCCAAGGCGCCATCAAGCCTCGTAACAGCAAAAAGTATCGAGCCCGAAGATGAAGATTCCGAGCGCAATGCTTTGCCAACCGATTGCACAGCCATTAAAGATTTCAAAAGAAAATCTTCGTTTGAATGCAAAGGAGAAGAGAGGATGATGAGGCCACCCAATCGATCCCAAGAGGCATTAATCACTTCATTCAAGCCGATTTTTTCAGCTTTGAATCCGCGTTTGATAATAGCATTACAAACTTCGATCGATAATTCCGCATCTGAACCTGTGACGAGTATTTGTTTGTCAATACTGAAGGTCCCGTGGTTGCCAGCCACCTTAGCCAACCTAGGAACCAACCGGTCAAGCCCGGTAGGAATCGAAGGCTGGCTGAATGATTTTTTTGCGGGGGGCGCCTCGTGTGCCGTTTCTTTTTGCAGAACACCTCCACCATCAAGATGATTCAAAACCTCGCGGAGTGTATTTAAAGTTCCCAAGTGCTCGGGCTTTACAATCGGAGCTTCGGGTAACTTTTCCTGAATTGCTGCAAGTATTTCCACCCGCTTGATAGAATCAATTCCCAAATCAGCATCCAACGCCATGTCGAGTTCCAACATTTCCGTTGGGTAGCCAGTCTTCTCAGAAACAACCTGAATCAAAACAGATTCCGCTGAGCTTGTTTTTCTCACTACGACAGGCGCAACAGCAGCAACTGCTGGCGCACTATTTTTAACTTCAACTTTAATGTCATCAACTTTGGAGCCCAGAAGAAATTCCGCAACTTGGCGCAGCGTGTTGAGGGAGCCAAGATGTTCTGGCTTGACGATTGGCGCTTCGGGCAACCTCTCTTGAATTGCTGCCAAGATTTCGACTCGCTTGATGGAATCGATGCCAAGGTCTGCATCCAAAGCCATATCGAGTTCAAGCATTTCGATTGGGTAGCCAGTTTTTTCGGAAACCACCATCATCAAAACCGAAGCGATGGACCCAATTGGCGGAGGGTTTTGGGCAGATAAAACCGAAGTCGCAACAGGCGCAGCAACTACTGGTTCAGGTACGGGTTGCGTTCTTACAATTGCGGGGGTAGGCACGGCTTGCGTTCTTACAATCACAGGTGCAACAACCGTAGGAGCTTTGTAAGGTGCAACAGGTTTTGCAACGGGAGCAGCTACTGTTTCTGTGACAAAGGAAGTTGGAGGCGCAGGGGTGTAGGAAACAACGGGTTGAACTTTCTGTTCGAATTTGAGTTGAGGCATCGCAGTGTTCAAACCCAAGGAGGCTTGCAAAACAATCTGCTGCTGTTGGATAAGAGCGTGCAAATTACGTTGTGCAGATTCCTGCCCTTCCAGAAACATCTTGTGAATCTGAGAGGATTGTTCTTGTAATTTTTGCAGCATATCGAGGCTTGCTTTAGTTACATCAAGCACACGACCTATGCCTTCTGAATTAATATTTCTATTTGACATCGGTACGGATTTCACTTCCTGATTTACTTGCGGGGTCATGGTTGGGGTTATAATTTTCGGATTTTCAAGCGGTCTTGACGAACTTAATGGAGATACAACTTT
>CAMDHK010000018.1 GCA_945897965.1 Candidatus Kuenenia stuttgartensis
GGCTATTTGAGAATTAGTTCGTTTAGTGAAACTGCATCCGCAGAGGTTAAAGATGTTATCGTAAATCTTCAAAAAGAGGGTGCAAAGGGATTGATTTTGGACCTTCGAAATAATCCTGGTGGGCTATTAAAAGCTGCTGTAGAAATTTCTGACATGTTTCTTTCCGAGGGAAAAATCGTTAGCACCCGGGGTAGAAACCAGACGGAAGAAGTAATCGATGCCCGGCCCGAAGGTACTATGTTCTTGCCCGCAGAAAAATATCCCATCGCTGTCTTGATCAATCGTAATAGCGCAAGTGCAAGCGAGATTTTAGCTGCTGCTTTGCAAGATCACAACCGAGCAGTTGTGATTGGCGAACGCAGTTATGGTAAGGGCAGTGTGCAAAACATCATAGATTTAGAAAACAAATCCAGTGCGTTGAAATTAACCACTGCAAGTTACTGGCGGCCGAGTGGCAAAAATATCCATCGTTTTCCTGATAGCAAAGAAACCGATGAGTGGGGCGTAAAGCCAAACCCTGATTACGAGATTATTTTGAAAGATGAGGAAAGGCTTGAATTTCTGCTTGATCGAAGCGACAAGGATGTTGTTCGCGATAAGAAGCCTGATGCTAAAAAAGCTGATAAAAAACCTTTTGTAGACCGTGTGTTAGAAAAGGCTGTTGAATATATCAACAACCATAAGGAAAAAGCTGCGCTCGATAATCTCCAACCCCGGGTATCATAAGCGGATTATTCCTCCAATTTTTGCGAGAAGTATGTGCTTATAGAGCCTAGGGTTTTATTTGAAGATAACCACTGCTTGATTATCGAAAAGCCAGCTGGATTAGCGACTCAGGCCCCTGAACCCTACTCAAGCCTTGAGTCTTGGGCTCGCTCTTATCTTAAAACCAAGTATGTAAAAGCAGGCCGCCCTTATCTGGGCATTCCACACCGTTTAGATCGCCCAGTATCGGGAATTGTATTTTTCACCCGTAGTAGTAAAGCTGCTGCAAGAATCGCAGAACAGTTTCGTGAAAGAACTATCAGCAAACGATACCTGGCTTTGGTGGAAGCGGAGCTCGACCCGGATTCACCCGAAAATCAATGTTGCTGGTTGGATTACATGGTTAAAATTCCAGATGAAGCAAAAGCTATGTTATGCAGCCATGATCAAGTAGGGGCGAAATTAGCCCAACTCGAAATGAAAGCACTTAAAACTTTAAGCGGGCACTCCTTAGTAGATATTCATCTCCAAACAGGTCGGATGCATCAAATCCGTTTGCAATCTTCTTCACGAGGTTTTCCTATTGTTGGTGATTCCCATTATCAAGCAAAAGTGAGTTTAGATTTAAACCCTTCTGATAAGCGCATCCTCTTGCATTCTTATTTTCTAAAATTCTTGCATCCTATTAGTTACGAAACTGTGGAAGTTTTGTCGGAATTACCCAGCTACTACCCGCAATGGGCCCAAGATTATATCCGCAATAATTTCTTTCCTTTGCTTTCTGAGAAAGCTTGATGCCATGCGTGTTATCGCTGCTATCGATATTCTTAATGGTCAGGTGGTTGCGGGATTATCGGGGGTCCGGGAGTCGTATAAGCCTTTGATTTCAAAGGTTGTAAGTGCAACTAATCCATTTGAATTGATTATGGAAATGCGAGATGCTTTGGGCCTCAACGATTTTTATATCGCAGATTTAGATGCGATTTTAACAGGGAAAAAGAATGCGAATCTGTATTCTTCGTTGGTAAAAGAGGGAGTCCATATTTATTTGGATGCTGGCTCTAAGAATTGTGCAGACCTTCAATATTTGGTGAATATGAATGTGTTTAAAGTGGTTGCAGGATTGGAAACTATTGAAAGTATTGAAGAGTTGAAAACCGCATCCAAGAGGTTTGGGAGTAGGTTGGTTTTTTCATTAGACATGAAAGATGGTGTACCTTTTACCACCCGAGAGGAACTGCTTTTAAAATCACCTCAATCAATTATGATGGAAGCCATTACTGCAGGCGTTGATCATCTTTTTATTCTTGATTTAGCAAAAGTTGGAACAGGAAAAGGGGCTTCAACTGATGGTCTGGTCGCAAAAGCGAGAGCTCAATCCGAAGAAATCTTCATTATGGCGGGGGGTGGGATTGGAAGTTTTCAAGATGTTATAGCCTTGAAAAATTCAGGTGCAAACGCAGTGGTTGTTTCTCGTGCGTTGCACGATGGAACTTTTGATAGGCAAGTGATAAAGGAAATATCATCCTTGTAATTCGCAGGTTGCTGATTGGCCAAAACTTTCTTCGACCTCAACCCGCAAAATATCAGGCGTATAATTGTGCTGTTTCTTCAAGCTTTCTAGAAGGGTTTTCCCAATATAAAGCGCCAACTGTTCTGCGGTGGTGTTTGATATGGGCAAAATCACGCAGTCTTCTGCAGGGAAAATCCATTCTTTTTCTTTGTAGTTAACGCAAACTCTTGTGCCTTCTTCCCGAACCTCGATGACTTTATTGTTTTTTGCAAGCATCATGCGATGATCAAGTAGATCGGTGATTTCTTTGGTACGGTGTTTTAGAGCGATAAAGTCGAAAACATAGTGGTTTTCGTCGAGTTTACCTTCGATTTCGATCTTGGCTCGATAGTTATGCCCATGAATTCTTTCGCATTTGCTGTTCTCATAGCTAATGAAATGCCCAGAGCAGAAAACCAGATGATCCTTGGTTACAGTGATCTTGTATTTTTCATTTGCCATGCCGTTTTCCAGTCAATGAATGAGTGCGCCTTGATCGAAGAGTTATTTTATGAATAATTAAAAGTCTGGCGCAGTTCTTCGTAAAGCATTTTCAATTCCATCCGACCAAGGGAAGGTAAGTGGCAGAGAAATTTGCCCAAGGCGCAGGGCGATAAATAGGGTGACAGCAATTAAATCAGCAGTGGCGCCCGGGTTTCGTTTGTTGCCATCCATGCGAAGCCAGCGGTCAAGTTCTTTGAATTCGGCCCAGCCAGATTCTTTCAAGGGCCATTGTTTTTCTAAAACTTTTTTGGCCCTTTCGGAAGATTCTTTGGCATCATTGGCGCCACATTTACGCAAAATCAGTGAGTCGGGGTACTTCCCCATTAAATATAGATGGGTAAAAATGATGGCGCCTTCCATGCATCCTAGTTGCTCTAGCGCACCGCCCAGGGTTGGAATTGCATCATTGAAAATTGCAGAATACCCATCCGCATATTGTTTGGCAATTAGGTCGCGATCCTGCGCCAATCGCATGGCTTCTAAAAGTGTGCAGGTCGGAACCTCGTTAATATCTGCTTGAGGTTCTTTACCCATGCCGCCTGGGGATGCAAGTCTGATTGCATCATAAATGATTTTGGTTTCTTTGATCGAGATGTCTGCAATTGCTTTTTGCATTTCGTTTTTAAGGTCGGCGCCATTGTTGGCAAATGCCACCGGAGCAAATAAAAGGATGATTCCAAGGTTGGTGTTGGTGCCTACGGAGGTTTTAGTTGTTTTGACTGATTCAAAAATAGCATTGCCCAAACCCAGTTTTCGAGTTTTGCAAAGAATGGGTGCAATGGCCCCGGCACTTAAAATAAAATCTGTGAAATGAAGGTTACGAAATGAAGCAAGAGGGTGGACATTCCCAATTTTTCGGGCCGTTACCTCCCAAACACATGCTGCATGAATTTGTCGTGAGAGTTCTAATTCAAGAATCGTTTCTTCATGGATGGTTTGCATAAATAAGTATTTCTCTTGCGATATCGATTCCAGTAACTGGTGCAAATGCCTTCCAACCCGGAACAGCATTGACCTCCAAAACCAACCATTTTCCATTCTCATCTAATATCAAATCAACTCCTGCAATTTCAGCCCCCACTGCGTTGGAAGCTTTGATGCCAATCTCTTCAAGATTAGAGTTTAGTTTGTATGCTTCGCCTTTTCCACCTTGTGCAACATTGGTCATCCATGCGCCTTGGGGAGCTGTTCGCTTCATCCCTCCAAGAACTTTTTTGCCGAGAATAAATATGCGAAGATCCCATCCTGGGTGTTTGACATAGGGTTGTAGATAAATGACCCCCCCGATCTTTTCGATCGCCCGGAATACTCTCCAAGCTAATTGCTCATCTTCGATCCGTAATATTCCCCTGCCTTCTGCGCCAAATAAAGGTTTTACAACGATATCTTTGCCAAATCTTTCGAAGGCTTCCATTGCGGTATCAGAATCTTGACAGCAAAAAGTATGCGGAATATCTAGGCCATGTGATTGAAGAAGTTCGCTTGCAAGAAATTTATCTACTGCAGATTCGAGTGCTCGGGGTGGGTTTAAAACTTTTTTGCCCTGGCGTTGTAGGGCATGTAGTACATCCATTCTAAAAACAACCTGTTCCAAAGAACCCGGTGGCATGGTTCGGATGATGGTGCAATCTGCTTCTTCAAATGCTTGATTTGAAGGCTGTGCCAGGGAGTGGGATATTAAGCGGAAGTCGGTTACATGGGCTTTAAACTGAAGGGATTGTGCTGCCCGCAGCAAGTCTTTGACATGCCAACCTTCTTTGCCACCCATGATGTTGAAAATCATAAATAATGTCCGTGAATGAAAGTGGAATTAGTTCCAAGATTTGTTAAGCAAGTTGGTTTCAAACTTACCGAACTGGAAACATCTTCCCGTTTTCAAATTGTAAAAGTGGACAGTTGCAGGGGAAAAGAGGAGGGGATCAATTTTGTAGAAATCCCCTTTAACTTTGCGAAAGATTTCAGCAAAAGGTTGTCCATGATCGGAGGAGGAGTTCGAGGGAACTTTGGGGCCAAAACTTGCAATGATATCATCCTCGGTATCGACCCAAAGATGCACCGCTGCGCCATATAGGATTGCATCATTGGTGCGGCCAATCGCTTCGGTGAAATCCGGGGATGGTGGCGACAGGGGCGCCCAGCCTGCACCTTGTTTGATCGAATCTATAGGGAATTTTAACTCATGAAGTTTGTGCATTGCTGTTTCAACACTTCGTGCAACTATCTGGATGGAGCCTGCAATACTACCCGTTGGTGCACCTAAAAGGGTGATGTTTTCATGAGGCAATTCCAGCTTGGAAGATAAATAATCAAAGACTGCAGAGTCAGGTACCTTGCTTGTTTCGAGTATGCCAACAACATGGGGGGATTTTTCTCTGCCTGGAATATGGTTGAATAAATCTTCGCTACCATAGTGGGCGCGCATAGGGCCTGAACCCATTGCAAAAAACTTTCCCACAGCAATTTGCCAGCCTGCGTATTGCGATGCCAAACATGAAAGAACGGGGTGATCGGTAGCAACAGCGATGGCGGGACCTTTCCATAAATCTAGATGGCTGGGGGCCAAAGAAATTTTAGCAAGGCCGGACATACAAGCCCTTGCTAGTTCCAATCCTGCTTGAATTCCACCTTTGCTTTTTATGCCAAAATCGAGAAAAGTTCCATTCGCCTCTGTTTTGCTTACTTCTAAACCAAGTTCGTTTATTCTAGCTTGGGCATGGTTTACAATGCGCAGAGCGCCAGCGTTAAGATTTAAATTGACTGTCATGCGATCCTCGATTTTATGTTGATCAAAACTAATACCTTTAATCAGACAATTAAACCAAGTTGTTTTGCAAAGTGCCAACATGGAATAGTGAGTCTAATTGAGAAGTTCGTGTTTTCAATTGCGCTTTGACTTCGGTTAAAGAGTCTGCTTTTGCGAAAATAGTAACAACCGGTGAGCACCTGTGAATGGCAGAGCCAGTTTTTGGAATATCTGCAAAAGTTGAAAACAACTGAGGATTTGACTCGATTGAAAGCCAAGGTGCTTCTTTTGGAATCAGAACATCATGTGGAGCATAGTAGATGGCTTTCCCAATAACCGAGGGTTCGGTGCGGGCAGGGTTCTCATAAATAGGCTTAATGCCAAAAGCTTGCATGTGTTTAGTTATAAAATTTTGCCCTAGGGCTAATTCCAAAACTTCCATGGAAGCTGTATAGCGAGGATTTATCTCCAGTGGATAAACCTTGGAATCATTTAAAATGTAGTCCATGCCTAGTAGGCCAAGGGGGCGATAATTACTGGATATTATTTCGCCAATAGTTTGAAGGTCTTTTAGTTCGGAGCTACAAGGTTTTACTGGTCCCATGTTGCCCGAGTATAAGAAATCATCTGCGTGCAAAGATTGTGTGCCAGAAGATTGAATGCTCACGCCTAAAAGTTCAAAGCCTGATTCGGTAAAGCAAAAGATGGCACTGCGGCTTTCACCTTTTATGAATTCTTGATAGTAAAAATCAGCGTCTTCTACCATTGTTTGTTTACTTGGATCAAAAGGCTTTATTCCAAGCCCTCCAGAACGGTATTTAGGTTTGCGAAGATAGGAGATTTCTTTATTTAAATCCTTGGTGCTAATAATAATAGCAGGTGTATTTATTTGCTTGGACTTCAGCAGATTATAAAGTTCAGAGGTATTTCTGAGATTGGTTAGAGTGTTCCCAGTAACACCTAGAATTGCGCGTTCGGCGGAGAGTAATTGCAATAGTGCTGGATGGTTTTCTAGGCCTCCTGTATAAAGTATGGGGGCTACTGGGGCAGTTTTGATCAAGTCCGAGATTTCATTGGGAAACGATTTTGTAATCAGAGTGGTGGGGCAGTTTTTTGCGAGGTCTTCATCTGCATAAAGATCGATACACCATGGCTGATAACCTGCTCTTATGCACGAAAATGCCAAGGAGCGAACACTTGCCCCTATTAATATTAATGTTGCTTTGTCGCCCTTGCGAGGTAAATTAAAACTTCCTGCCATGATTAAGAACCTTTTTGGATACACTTGATTAAAGCAGTCTACTGGAAACAGGATCAATCATGAAATTAACTCCACTTTTTTTATCATTTGGGACGCTAATATTTGGGGCCATAGGTTTGATGGGCCAGAATGCTAAACCTCTGGATTTAAGTAATCCGGGAGCTCTGACACCTGCCGAAGAAAAGAAAACCTTTAAGCTTGCATCCGGGTTTAAAATTGAACTCGCAGCTTCAGAACCAACAATCATTGACCCCGTTGCACTCGCAGAGGATGAGCAAGGCAGGTTGTTTGTCACTGAAATGATTGGCTATCCAAATGGAGGCGTTGGCACAGGAGATGTTTCTTCCGGGCGAATTAAGTTATTGGAAGATAAAGACAAAGATGGTTTTTACGAAACAAGCACTATTTTCGCAGAGGGTTTGCGCTTTCCTATAGGTTTATTCCCATGGAAAAAAGGCCTTATTGTCGCAAATGCGCCAGACCTTATTTATCTGGAAGATACTAATAATGATGGCAAAGCGGATTCTTCCAAGGTTCTTTTTACTGGGTTTCACACCTACAATATTCAACAAATGTTGAACAGTTTTAGATGGGGCCTCGATAATCAAATTCATGCGGTAGCTGGAAGCAATGGGGGAACTATTACCAGCAAAGAAAACCCCAAGATGGCTCCGGTTGAATTGCGGGGCAGGGGGATTCGATTCAGGCCTGATATTCCTGACAGCCTTGATCCCGTCACCGGGGGTGGGCAATATGGTTTGACCATGGATTCTTTCGGGGCGCTTTTTTCTTCCACCAACAGTCAACACCTTAGGCACATGGTTTTGCCTGATGATCAGATTCGAAGAAATCCTTATCTGGCTGTGGGAAGCATGGCTTTGGATATTGCGGAACATGGTGCATCTTGCAAGGTGTTTCGGATTAGTCCATTTGAAGCGTGGCGGGTGGAACGCACGAGCAGAAGAAAATCTAGCGAATTAGCCAAGAGGTTGCCAGCAACGGAATTGGTTCCGGGAGGATATTCGACATCATCTTGCAGCCCGCTTTTGCTGGATTCTGATTCGGTACAGGCTCCTTATCGGGATAGCATCATCATTTGCGAACCTGCGAATAATGCAATCATGCGTGATGTTTTAGAACCCAAAGGTGTAACCTTTAGTTCTAGGCGGGGCGATCCTGAAAAAGAATTTCTCGCTTCAACGGACAACTGGTTCAGGCCTGTGCATTTGAATCTTTGTTTGGATGGTTCGATATTGGTGCTTGATTTTTATCGTGAAGTAATAGAAACGCCTTTGTCACTTCCCGAGGATATGAAAGCCGTTTTACCCTTAAAAACTCAGGGAAAAGGGCGTATTTGGAGAATCATTCCAGATGGGATGAAGAGAGCACAACCTTTTCCAGAGGCTTCAAATTTTATTGGATTGGTTGCAGAGTTAGAGTCAGGAAATCAAACCAGACGAATGATGGCCCAAAAATTACTTGTCGAGCGTAATCAAGTTGGCGCCCAAGATTTACTAATCAATCTTGCTCAGAAAAGTCTATCGCCACAAGCCAGAATGCATGCCCTTTGTACCCTTGATGGTTTAAAGTTGCTGCAAGAGAAGCAGGTGGTTCATGCGCTTGCAGATTCATCGCCTGGCGTTAGGTTGCATGCTGTAAGGCTTTCAAATAAATTCATCAGTCAATCGGATGCGGTGTTAAAAGCAGTTTCAAATCTTGTGGGCGATCAAGATGCGCGTGTTCGCTGCCAAGTCGCTTTTGCAATGGGTAATGTCGGGCCTGATAAATGTAAAGATACTTTGATTAAGCTTGTTAAAAGTGATGGTGAAGATCGTTGGATGCAGACAGCCATTCTTAGCTCATCAGCTCAAGTTGGCGGTAAACTTCTTTTGGAACTTCTTGATGATGAATCAATTGGTGCAGGGGGTAATACGGGTCGGGAAGCGTTTCTTTCGCGGCTTTCTGCAGTATCTTCAACCCGTTTAGAGAATGCTGAGATGGCGAAGTTGTTGATGCTGGTGCAAAGGCCAAACTTTAAGACTACTTTACGCGCAGCTATCCTTGAGGGTATTGCCCAAAGTCAGGTTGCAATCGGGAATTCTGCTGAAGATCTCTGGGAAAAACCGGATGATCAATTGAAAAAGGCTCTCGATGGATTGAGGCCGTTGTTTGATAATGCTGCTAACACCGCTCGACTTTCCAACGCCCCGGTTACAAGCAGATTGTCTGCATTGCGATTGCTTGCAATGGGGCCATTTTCTGTTATTTCAACACTTGCACCTGAATTACTTCAGGCGCAAACGCCTCCCGCAATTCAAACTGCCACTCTTCAGGTGTTGTCTGCGTTTAAAAAAACAGAAGTGAGCAAGATCATTCTCGATGCTTGGCCTTCTTTCAGCCCATCGTTAAGGCGTGAAGCTGTGGAAACTCTTTTTTCCAGAAAAGATCGCATTGAAGCTATTATTGATGGGATGGAAAAAGGGATCATCCAGCCATCGCATCTTGAGGCTTCCAGAATAGAGCAGCTTAAAAAATTAAACCAAGTTTCTCTGCAACAAAAAGTGATTGCGATACTTGCAAAAACCACTTCAACTAATCGTAAACAGGTGGTGGATTCGTATGCCAAGGTTCTGGAAATGAAGGGTGATCACTTAAAGGGAAAAGAAATATTCAGGAAAAACTGTGCGACTTGCCACAAATTTGATGACATGGGCTATCAGGTTGGGCCCGATCTTCTTGCTGCTATTAGGGGTAAAAATTCGGAATACCTTCTAATTGCGATTCTCGACCCTAGCAGGGAAGTTGATCCCCGATATGTCAATTACACTATCGAAACAAAGCAGGGGCGAATCTTTAGCGGTTTGTTGGCATCGGAGTCTGGGACTTCCGTGAATCTTAAACGCGGAGAGAATGCTGAAGATACCATTCTGAGAAATCAAATTGAATCGATTCAGGCGACTGCCAAATCGCTTATGCCTGAAGGTCTAGATATGCAGGTAAAGCCCGAAGATATGGCAAACCTGATTGCTTATCTTTTGCAAGTTTCTGGGATGTAAAGGGTGCAGATTTTATGACAAAAGTTTCAGAGATGGTATCTTGGTTGGATCAAATTGCACCTCGTTCGCTTGCAGCGGATTGGGATAATACCGGCCTATTAATGGGCGATTTTTCGTCTGATGTCAATAAAGTGTTGGTTTGCCTGACACTTACCAAAGAAGTTGCTGACGAAGCCATAAATCAAAAAGTTCAGATGGTTGTTACGCATCACCCGTTGCCTTTTAAACCAATAAAAAACATGAATACGAGTAGTTCTGACGGGGCGATTCTTTGGAAGCTTGCAACGAAAGGCATAGGGGTTTTTTCGTTGCATACCCGTTGGGATGATGCGCAAGGTGGCATCAATGAATCTTTATTGGAAATGATTAGTGCGAAAAATCTTGGCCCGATCATTTCGTCGCAAAGTAAGGAAGAAGTAAAACTAGTTACCTTTGTGCCTGGGGAGAGCCTTCAGAAAGTAAGTGAAGCGTTGTTTGAAGCAGGCGCAGGGGTTATTGGTAATTACAGGGAATGCAGTTTTACTGTGGAAGGGACAGGCACTTTTTTTGGCAATGAACAAGCCAGCCCGGTGGTAGGGAAAAAAGGGCAGCGGGAAAAAGTTCTTGAGCAACGCCTTGAGGTTGTCTGCCCAGCTTCACGAATTCAAGCAGTTGTTTCTGCGCTTAGAAATTCTCATCCTTATGAGGAGCCAGCTTTTGATCTTGTCATGCTTAAACCTAAACCAACAGGTTCGGGCACTGGTAGAATTGGATTGCTAACAATGCCTACTTCGATTGCACAACTTGCTGAAAAATTTGAGAAAGCCTTAGGTATTAAGCAGGTTTCATTTGCGGGGAATGAAGGGCGATTGGTTTCGAAGGTTGCGGTGGTTTGTGGCAGCGGGGCATCGCTGATGGCTCAGGCATTTATACAAGGTGCGCAATGCTTTATTACCGGGGAAGCACGGTTTCATGATTTGTTAAGTGCTAAAGATCAAAACAAGTCGATCCTTTTGCTGGGGCATTATAAATCAGAAAGATTTGGTATTGAGGCGTTGGTTACTAATCTTCAATCCCGATTTACTGCGGTGGAAGTCATAACTTCTGAGGTGGAAAGTGATCCTTTAGAATCATTTTGAAATATGTGCAAGCTTTGGGATCACATGAGTACAATCGATCGGTAATATTTTCAAAGATTGAAACTTGGTAATCTTTTTCTAAATGAGTGGGAAAATATTTTATCAGCCTTTTTGTAGTGGTTTAAAGTGATTTCACCTTTCTGATTGAAAAAATAAAGTCTTAGGCATAGTTGTTGCAATAGTGTTTATTAACTTAAAAGTTACTGAAGATTTAATCTTGGCTTTTAAGGAAGAATGCACAAGGAAGTGTTGCAATGCGAAAATGGGTAATCGGAATTGTTGCCAGCTTTTTGGTTCTGAGTGGATTGATGTTTGTAGGTGCAAACAAAAAAGCAAAGGCTGAAGAAGTCAATTCAAGTGTTGTAATGAGTGATTCGTTAAATACCGAAGCCGCCCAGCGCTATAGAAAAGTTCAGCCCAAGCATTGGCGTGCAGCTATGGTTAAAGGGTTTGGCTATTCAGCAATGCGATAAAAATTAAGGCAGAGCAGGTGGCTCGTTTCTTGCGGGGGCCTTGCTTGAAGGAAGAATCGAAATGGTTTCTTCCGCCTTGCCTGAAATCCCTTCATCTGCTGAATATTCCAGTCGAAAAGTCCCATCTCCAGGTTTTTTTGCCTGTAAAAATAGTGAGTAAGTTACTTCTTTACCTGGCTCCAAGCTGGGCAATGGCAGGAAGCCCACTTTATCTGGTTGCCTGCTGAAGTTTGTTGGGCCACGCCCCTCGGTTACAATTGTAGTATCAGGCGATATCGCACTTAAGATCAAATTTTTAATAGGGTTTGGACTGTTATTAATTAGCCTTAGAGTGAGTGCGGTTTGCTCTCCTAGTTCCATGGGATCAATGCTTTTGTCGATTTCAGCAACCAAACCATTGTTGTTTTCAAAGATGGTGATCTTCTCAACCTGCCAACCTGTTGGAATTTTATCAGCGGTTACTTCCGTACGATTTTTTAAAGTACCTGCCATGGTAGGCCTGATCACCATTTGCACGGTTTGCCTTTGTTTAGGCGCAAGTTGAGGAATCAGCCATTTGATTTCCCCGTTTTCGTTTCTACCGCCGCCACTCGCTGCGAGAAATTGCGTAGATGCATCTAATTTCGTCGAGACTTTTATTCCTCGAGCCAATTGATTCCCGGAATTGGTGATGGTGATTTGGTAGCTTGTAGGTCGATTGATGTTACGGCGATCGGGGCCACCCATATTTAAAGCAAGCTTGATTTCACCCACTTCCACTTTGGAAGAGGTTTCTTTTTTCATTCCAGAAGAAGTTGTTACGGTTGCTTTGTTGATGAATTCGCCTGTTTTCTTGACCGCAGCTTGGAATTCTAACCGCTTAGATTGTCCGCCTGGGATGGCACCTATATTCCAAATTAATGGGTTTTCACCCGAGGTTGAAGGCTTGCTAGTTAGGAACTCAAGTCCATCTGGAATAATGTTGGTTAGTTGAACACCCGTTAGTTCTGAATTACCGGTGTTGAATATATCGATTTGGTAATTCAGTGTGTCGTACAACATTGCTTGAATTGGCCCTGTCATTTTTATGAGTAGGGGAGATGCCAGTTGGGTTTTAACAGCTTGGCCATGTTCGTATTGGACTCGAGAAATGCAATCAACTTCGCCAGTACCAGTTACCATTACAACTAATTTGATTTCTTTGCTGGAATTGCCTGGGAGGGAACCGATTTTCCAGATGAGTTCGCCTTCAAGGCTATCTGGTGGAGGTGTGGCCCTGATGAATTTGGCATTCGTTGGGATATTGTTTCTAACACGGACTTGATGTGCTTCAGCTGGAGAATGATTTTCCACAAGGATACGGTACTCTAATTCATCATTGGGGCTGGCTTGAGCGGAAACTCGCACACGAATAGTTACAAAAGGTGCGGGTGGATCAGAAGGGGAAAATGTACCCATTGAACTTTTTGAAGGGATGGATTTTGGTGTAGGTTGGCCTTCAATAGGGGGTTCCGCACCCGAATTGGGCGTCGATATTGTCTGAGAAACTGTTTCTTGTATTCCGTAGCCTTTGTTGGTTGGAACAAGAAGGTAATGCAAGCAAATCAAGCAAATAACTGAGAACGAAAACAGTTGCATTAAATGTTTTGGTTGTTTCATGATCCAATTGCCCAGCGGTTAAATCTTTCAAGTCAAAATTTATTATCCTTGAAAAACACCTAGTGTGCGAACATTTTAATACAAATCTTAGATCTTTAGTTGGGCCAAAAGAGAAAATAACTCTGCTGATAATATAAGGGTAAGTCTTTAAGGGTAAATAGTTTGAAATAATCAAGAATTGATCTATGATGCATTCAATGATGGAACATTGTTGTGATACAGGAGTGAAGTTATGAAGTCGTTAATTATATTTTCTGTTACGTTTGCTTTCTTTGTCAATGCGCAGAATTTTATCCTTGCTCAAGATAAAAAGGCTGAGGATAAGCCTAAGCCCGTTGCGATTGCCCATATTCGAATTAGCGGATCTTTGGAAGAAGGCGCAGCACCTGCTGAGCCTTTGTTTTCCAGCTTACAGGAAACACTTAAAAGCAAATTGGATCGGATAAAAAAAGCTTCCACAGATGCTAATGTCAAAGGCTTGATTCTCGAAATCGATGGGATTGATGTCGGTTGGGGGAAACTTGATGAATTGACTGAAGCACTTAATAATTTCAAAAAGTCTGGGAAGAAGATTTATACTTATTTGGAATCAGGCGAGATGAAGGATTATCTTGTTGCGTTGTCTGGCAATAAAATAATGCTGCCTGAATCTGGCTGGTTGATGCTTACGGGTTTAAGGGCAGAAGTTACTTTTTATAAAGAAATGCTCGAGAAAATAGGCGCTCAGGCAGACTTTTTGAAAGTAGGGGATTTTAAATCTGCGATTGAACCCTACACACGCACCACAATGAGCGAAAGCAGCCGCAAGCAAATGGAATCGATGCTCGATGATTTTTATGAAAAATCTATTGTGGCAAGGATCCAACAAGAACGAAAGGCTAAAAAGTGGGCGCCCGAGGATATCCGCAAGATTATTGATAATGGACCTTACACTGCCAAGAAGGCGAACGAATTAGGGCTTGTTGATTTGGTGGGCTATTTCCCTGCAATTACAGAAGCTTTTAAAAAGGAACTAAAAGTCGATGAAATCACTTTGCTTAAAAACTATGGCAAAGACAAAGTTGATGACATTGATCTTTCCAACCCCTTCGCACTATTAAAACTTTTTGCAGCTCCCAAGATTTCAAGTAATTCTAAACCTAAAATTGCTGTCATCTATGCATCTGGAGCCATTAATACTGGAAAGAGTGAACAGAGCCTGTTGGGCTCTGAATCTTGTGGTTCTACTTCCATGATTCAAGCGATTAAACAGGCTGAAAACGATAAAAGTGTTAAAGCTATTGTTTTAAGGGTCGATAGCCCTGGTGGTTCTGCTCTTGCAAGTGATCTTATCTGGGCTGAATTAATGCGGTGCAAAAAACCAATTATTGCTTCGATGTCTGATGTTGCTGCCAGTGGCGGTTATTACATTTGCATGGCGGCATCCAAGATTTATGCTGAACCGGGCACCATCACTGGTTCTATCGGTGTATTTGGTGGAAAGATCAACATGGGTGGCACTTATGCGAAACTTGGAATTACATCCGAGGTTATTACCCGTGGAGCGAATGCTAATCTTTTTTCTTCCACCAATTCTTTTTCCAAATCAGAGCGCGAAGCGATGACTAAACTCATTGATGATTGTTATGATCAATTCCTTACCAAGGCATTAATCGGGCGTGGAAAAGCAGGCAGTAAACTTGATCGAAAAACTTTGGAAGGGCTTGCTGGTGGTCGCGTTTGGACAGGCAGGCAAGCAAAGGAAAATGGTTTGATCGATGAATTAGGTACCATGCAAGATGCTATTAAGATGGCCTCAAAGCTTGGCGGGCTTGCTGTGGATACCGATCCGGAACTTCTCCTTCTTCCTAAAGGTAAAAGCTTTTTGGATTCTTTATTAGAACCTAAAACTCAATTATCCCTGAAGTCCGGTTTGGATATCTCCGGAATTTCATCTCTTTTTAACGAGGTAAAAGGCCTTGATACTTTTTTGCGTATGCGCAATGAACCCTTATGGCTTATGCTTCCTTACAACTTAAAAGTGAAGTAATCGATGGCGAAATGTGATAAAGGTTATCTTTGTAAAGTGTGTGGCAAGGCAGTCGACGAAATAACTGAATCTGATCTTTACCTACGCTATCTTCTTCATGAGATTAAAGCAGAAGTTTTGCATCTTGAGCCCGACTGCCATATCCGATGTAATCCTGAGCGGGCTCAGTACATTGTAGATTCAGGTTTTGAACCTTTGAATGATGTAAATACTCTTGGCCCTTTCGCTAAGAGTTTTCTAGATGTTGGTTATGTCGCAGAGGAAGAGGCCAGAGTTACCGCTGCGTGGCTCAAACTAAAGAAGCTTGCAGATTCGGGCATTGCTATTTTCGATTATCCTCAAACTTGAACATTCCCGGGGTCTGATATTTTTCTAAAAACTGAACTTTTTGCTGACTCCGATTATGCATCTTTAAGCAATTACTTTTCTAAAGATGGGGTTCTTGCTCAAAACTTTTCTGGGTTTGAACCACGCGCTCAACAGTCACAAATGGCCAAAGCCGTTGATAACGCTTTGGCTAGTGGTGCGACTTTACTTGCAGAAGCTGGAACCGGGGTGGGTAAAAGTTTCGGATACCTAATCCCTGTTTTTCTTTCCGCCCTTAATAAAAAACGAACCCCAATTGTTATTTCAACCCATACGATCAGCCTTCAAGAACAATTGCTTTTAAAAGATATCCCGGCGCTTCAAAAAATAATCCCGTACCCATTGAAAGTGGTACTGGTTAAGGGGCGGGGCAATTACATCAGCCTGCGTAGATTGCGGGTCGCCCAGATAAAAGCACCCACACTCATTCAATCTGATGAATTTCATGATCAACTTTATAATGTCAGTAGGTGGTCGCTTGATACCAAGGATGGCAGCAGATCCGATATGGAGTTTGAACCAGACGGCATGGTTTGGGATCTTGTGCAAAGTGATAGTAGCAACTGCATGGGCAGAAGTTGTAAGGATTACCAGCGCTGCTACTACTATCAGGCAAGGCGAACCATAGCCAACGCAGATATTCTTGTGGTTAATCATGCCCTTTTCTTTGCAGACCTTTCTGTTCGGGGTAAAGGTTCCAGCCTGCTGCCTGATTATCGCGCAGTTATTTTTGACGAAGGCCACATGGTGGAAGATGTCGCTATTGATCAGTTGGGCGACCGCCTTAGTCAGGGCGCTTTTCATTATCTTTTCGAAAGGTTGGCAAGTTCGGGTAAAAAGGAACGAGGCTTGCTCGCTGGCGATGGTTTTACTGAAGCTAAGCAACAACTGCATTCTGCACGGGCAGAGGTTGATTTGTTTTTCTTGAATATTCAAAACTGGATGAACTCGCACTCCGGCGCTGGCTCTGATCGCACTTCAGGAGCGGTACGCGATGCAGGACATTTCAGGGTTCTCGAAAAAAATATTGTCGAAAATAATATCACGGATACTCTTACCGACCTTTCCAAGAAGCTTGAAGATGAATCTGCTGATTTGCCCGATGAGGAAAAAATTGAATTTCAATCGATGGCAGATAAAGCTGTAGACCTTGGGGTTAGAGTTCGAGAATGGCTCGAGCAGCAACATAAAGGGAATGTGTTCTGGCTTGAATTGGCAGGTAAGCGGGCACTCAGGTTAAATCTGTGCAGAGCTCCTGTTGATGTTGCCCCAATTCTTAAAGAGCAGCTGTTTTCAAAAGATATTCCAATTATCCTTACAAGTGCAACACTCTCAACCGGTGGTAAAGAAGGATTCAAGGCTGCTAAAGAAAGGCTTGGGATTGAGAAGGCTGAGGTTCTTGCTCTAGAAAGCCCATTTGATTATTACAATCAATCAGAGTTATATCTGTTTAAGAATATGCCCGATCCAGCTTCTCAACCTCGAGAGTTTGAAGAAGCATCCCTTGGAATGATTTGTAAGTTTCTTGAAAAATCACAAGGCAGCGCATTTGTACTTTTTACCAGTTATCAATTCTTGCAGCGCACTGGGAAGGTGCTTGAATCTTGGTGCAGGCAGCGCGGCTTCCCGTTGTTTGCTCAAGGCCAGGGCATGACTAGAAATCGTATGTTGGATGAGTTCAGGGCTTCGAAAAATGGGGTTCTTCTTGGCGTTGATAGTTTTTGGCAGGGCGTTGATGTTCAGGGCGAGGCCCTCTCCAATGTTATCATCACTCGTTTGCCTTTTATTGTTCCAGATCTTCCTTTGGCTCAGGCTCGTCACGAAGCTGTTCAGCAAAAGGGCGGCAATGGCTTTTACGACCTTCATATTCCGCAAGCGGTTCTTAAGTTAAAGCAAGGCGTTGGCAGGCTGATTCGTTCCTCTACGGATAAGGGTATCATCGTTATCCTTGATCCTAGGATTCTTACCAAGGGGTACGGGAAGCGGTTCTTGCAAGCGCTGCCGAAATCCCGGCTTTTTGTAGATGAGGTTGAACAACCTTCTTCGGTGGTTGGTTAGTTTCAGTGTTAGTGGTTTCAGAGAATAGCTTGGGAACCTTTCCTTGCCATTCTTGAAAGCTAAAGTGAAGTGTATTCGCATCTTCAATTTTTACAAAAACCCCTGTAGGTTTTGCCCAAACTTGGCCAGATGCACTTAAAATTATTTCTCCCTTCATGCCTTTTTCAACTTCTGCAAGTGATACTCTTTTTAGATTCTTGTTCTTTTCGAGTATTAATAGTTCGGGGTAGAACCCGCCATTTGCTAGAAATCGCATGTGGTTGTTTTTGGGGTCATGAATTGCAATTAGCCCGATAGCTTCGCGCCAAATGGGTAGAAAAGTAAAATGGCTAGGTATTTTTGCACTTACGATTTTGATGGATGATATTTCGGTACCTGTAAATTCCCCAAGAATAATGGCAGGCTTTTTAGGGAATGATTCTGCCCTTTGTTTTAATAAAGAATCCAGTGAACCAGTAACAAGACAATCTGCGGATGCAAAAATACCACTCCAATTCGGGGTGAAGTATTCGGAAGGCGATGCAGATAAAAGTTTTAGCCAGGAAGGTAAGTGTGCCCAAGAGATTGAATGGTTGTAAAGGTTGGAAGCGATCAGCCAATCAGAGTTAAAGATGGGCCAAGCGTGCCAACCAGCGATCAATTCAAATATTCGTGTGATACCTTGAGTACGGGCAGGGCTGTTTTCAATTGCTGGTTTGTTGCTTGTAGGTTCAGAAAGCGTTTGGTTGCCCATGGGGACAAGCCTTTGGAAATCAGTTGGGTTTTTAAGCCTGCTGAAGTCGTTGAGTTTTCCGAAGGGTTTTGATTTGTTGTTTTTTATTAGTTTTAAAAGCGAGCCTTGGAATTCAGACTTCCAAAAGCAGTGGGCTTTTTCATGATCTAATTGGTAGATGCCTTTAAGCTTGAAGAACAAGCTGGCAATACTCTGAATGAGTATGTTCTTTATTGACGACATTGTAATAGCAATCCTTGGCCAAAGTCGTTTACATTCTGAAATCTATCAGACTTGAGATATTTTACACAAAGGCATGGCAAATAGAAGAGAATAATTGTGTGTATCAAATAAAAGAAGAGCCCAGTAAAACTGGACTCTTCTTTTTGATATTAAAAGGTTTGCGATTAAACAACGCCTTCGAGAGGCTTGCCATCAGCAATGGCCATAGGTCGGCCAAGGTTATCGCGAACTTGGGAAGTTGGATCAAGTCCAAGGCCCTTGTAAACGGTTGCGAAGAGATCACCAATGGTGCAAGGCTTATCTTTGATATCCATACCATCAGCGCTGGTTGAGCCATAAGCTTGGCCACCCTTGATGGCGCCACCACCGATAACAACGGACCAGCATCGTGCCCAATGGTCACGACCACCATTTTGGTTAATCTTGGGGGTACGACCAAAGTCGCCCATCCACATAACAACGGTGTCTTTCCACTTATCTCTTTCAACAAGTTCCTTGACCAAGTTGCCCATGCCTTTATCAAGGCGGGGGCCGTTTCCGGTTCGGATGGTGTTGAAGATGTTGGCGTGGTTATCCCAGCCGCCCAAATCGATTTCGACGCAGGTTACATTCTTCTCGACCAATTTCCTGGCAAGAAGGCAACCCATACCGAAGTTGTTGGTACGACCGCCGTATGCTTCGATTACGCTTGCGGGTTCGGTTGAAACTTCGAACACGGTTCGCAAAGGCGAAACAGTAAGGTCGAAAGCCTTTTTGTAGATTGAAGTGTGAGCTTGAGCAGCACTGCCAGCAGCTTCACGATCTTCAGGCTTCCGCATGTGTGGGAAGCTGTTTTCTGCAAAAGTATCTTCAACAGAATAGAACAAACGTTGGCGTCTGCGAAGCCTTTCCATGGTTTCGGTTTCACTGCCAAGGGAAGCAGGAGCCTTGATATTTTCAGGAGGCTGACCAGCATTCTGGACGGTGAAAGGAGCATTCATCATGCCCAAGAAACCGGGTCCAATTCGCTGAGCTGTTCCGCCTACGCCGATGAATCCAGGCAAAGGAAGATCTTTAGGAGTCAGAAGCGAGGATGCTTGTGCACCCAATGCTGGGTACTGAACTACAGGGCTAACCATACGGCCAGTGTTCATCAACACGGTGCCTCGTTCGTGGCTACCTTCGTTGGTAACAAGGGAACGAACAGCAACAAGGTGCTTGAACTGGGAAGCGATAGTAGGAAGTACTTCGCTGATTTCCACGCCTGAAGCAGAGGTTTTGATAGTTTTGAATTCGCCACCGGTTTGAGCGCCTGGCTTGAGGTCCCAAAGATCCATATGGCTAGGGCCGCCGCCCATCCAGAATATGATTAAGCTTTTATTAGCCTTCTTAAGGTTGGTTTCTGCTGCACGCAGATTTTGCATGAAACCGGTGCTTGGAAGCATTACTGCTGATGCACCTGCAACATGTTGCATAAAATGACGACGATCCATAGTTATCTCCTAAAATACGAGTTTTAAACTCTAAGCCTTTAGCTATCCTAAGTTTCTGATCTTATTGCGACATTGTCAACAAATTATCAGAATCTTTTACAATTATTCGGGAAATTAATCTATCACATTAAGTTAGTCGGCTTATTCGTGATAAGGTTCCAAAATAATTGTGAATATTTCATTCTTTTAAAGTTTGCTTTGAATATTCGATAAACAATTGCAGATAAGTGTTAAAGTAGGTCTCTCCTGCTAATTAGGCTATTGGAGTTATAATGAAGCCATCAACTCAGTCGAGAAAAAAGCTGGAAGTTATTTGGAGTAAAGGGGTTAAGGCTGTTGACCCAAGGGATTTGGTGGCTCATTTTGTTCAGTCCGATGCTTCATTTCAGTCGGTTTTAAGCGAGGCTGCAAGTGTTTTGGTCGTGGGCGGGGGTAAAGCAACCGCAGCCATGGCACTTGGCCTTGAACAAGAAATAAAGCCGTTTTTATCTAAAACAGTTGGGATTTTGAATGTTCCCGAAGCAAATTACCCAAAATTAGAAAAAATTAAGCTTAATTTAGCTAGGCCAGCGGGAATGAATCAACCTACTGCTAAAGCAGTTGAAGGTTCTAAATCGATGATCCAGCTTGCCCAAGAAGCAAAAGAAGGTGATTTGCTCCTAGCTTTGATTTCTGGAGGGGGCTCCGCGTTGATGCCCTTACCCTGTTCTGGGGTTTCTCTTGAAGACAAACAAAAAGTTACCTCGCTTCTTTCGGGAACTTCCGCCTCTATCAATGAATTAAACTGCGTTCGAAAGCACCTTTCCCAAATTAAAGGTGGCAGACTTGCTCAGGCCTTCCTTGAAGCTACTCAAGGAAAAGGAAAAATTGTTACTTTGATTTTGTCCGATGTTATTGAAGATAAGCTCGATGTAATAGGTTCTGGCCCCACGGTAAATGACCCCACGACTTTTAAAGATGCTTTTAGCATTTTGGAAAAACATCTTCTATTAGATAAAACCCCTGCTTCTATTCTCCAGCATTTGCAATCGGGAATAGCAGGGAAGATTTCAGATACTCCCAAAGATTTGCCTGCAAGTATTCGCAATAAAGTTCTCGGGAATAATGCCCTAGCACTCGATGCTGCTGCCAACCAAGCCAGGCAACTTGGGTATCAGGTAATTAATCTTGGGTCTTGTATGGAGGGCGATACCGCTGGGTTGGCATCGATTCACGCCTCGATCGCCCGATCTATTCTTAAGTATGATCAGCCCAGTCAGGCCCCTGTATGTATTTTATCGGGTGGTGAGACAACGGTAAATTTAGGCCAAAACCCGGGTAAAGGGGGCAGAAACCAAGAGATGGCGCTCGCTTTCCTTTGCGCGCTTAAAGATCATAATTTGGAGAGAATCACTTTTCTTGCAGCGGGGACCGATGGCGAAGATGGCCCTACCGATGCTGCAGGGGCATTTGCAGATTCCAACACGATAAAGCAGTCTGGAACAATGAACGCTTCCGATTTTCTTGCCCGCCATGATGCTTATCATTATTTCAAAACCGCTGGATCACTTTTTCAGCCCGGCCCAACCGGAACCAATGTGATGGATTTAAGAGTTTTGATTGTTGAATAACCTAATGCTTGTTATTTAACTTCAATACGCTGTTTCAAAGCGGAGATAGATTCGAGCCCCAGGGTTTCTTTAAGTTCTGTAAAGTTAAACATTGCGCCCGCATCTGGGCGGTCGACTCTGCCATATTCCATGTACACCTTAAGCAATTGCTTCATGGCTGCAGCGGTAACCATAAGGCTTTCAATCGGGCAGACTACAATTTTGTAGCCCATGGTTTCAAGTTCGTTGGCAGAAAGAATGGGGGTAGCTCCGCCAGTTAACATGTTGGCGAGTAGGGGGAGTTTGACTTCATTGGCTATAAGTTGAAGTTCTTCGATTGATTGCGGGGCTTCAACAAAGCAGACATCGACTCCCAAATCTTTGGCCTGATTGGCACGATCGATTGCAGCATGAACCCCATCGATAGCTCTGGAATCTGTTCGAGCGATGATGATGAAATCAGGATTTTTTCTAGCGTCGAGCCCTGCTTTCAGGCGATCAAGCCATTCTTTTGTAGAAACTATTTGCTTACCGGAAAAATGCCCGCATCTCTTAGGGTTTGCCTGATCTTCAAGAAGAATGCCAGCAGCGCCTGCATTTTCAAACTCGCGAACAGTGCGCTGAACATTATGAATATCGCCATGACCGGTATCCCCATCCGCAACCACAGGTATGTGAAGCCTAGAAGCCATGCGTCGTACAGCATCTGCCATTTCGGTGAGAGTAATTAAGCCAACATCTGGAAGGCCAAGTAAGCTTGCAGAGGTACCAAAGCCGCCAAGGAAAACAGTTTCAAGGCCGGCTTGCTGAACAAGAAGGGCTGTAAAAACATCGTGGGCACCTAAACTACGGATGATTCCAGGTTTTGATAGCAAATAGCGAAGTTGGGAAGGAGGGGTGCTCATGATGTTTTGTAATCCCTGCTCGATGATTGAAATTTTTACCAAACAAAAGTTCAGCAATTGTAGAAACTACCATAATTCTTCAATGTCGATGATTCTACAAAAAACATCGCGTTGATCAAAAGGCCTTGTATTAAAGGCCTTTTAACTTGCTTTGAAATAATATTAGTTATTGGCACGCCTGTTGCTTTACTTATATCAGCGGCCTTGAAGCAATTGAACAGATTGTCAAAGGGGCCGGGATAGAGAAGAGTGGCCCTACAGATCTGGAACATTTGTTGGGCAAAGTAGCAGAGATAACCGCCCCCCGGCGGAGACCCATGAAGTGTGGATGGCACCCCCCAATTAGCCTTCTACACTACCCCAATTTAGTCATGGGAAATTGACCCGCATATCGATCCCCCTCGGTATGCGGGTTTTATCTTTTTTATAGCTCGAGTTTTGGCAATTCTTTAGGCGCAACCATGGTGCCTAATTCACTAACCACGGATTTAGCCAAGGCCATATACGCTTTGCTTACAAGGCTTTCAGGATGCTTTAGAACGATGGGCAACCCTTCATCGCCAGATTCTGCAACTTTGGGATCGATCGGTATTTCACCCAGAAAAGGTACATTATATTCTTGAGCAAGTTTGGCTCCGCCCCCATGACGGAAGATTTCATACCTTTTGCCATCGTCTCCAATAAAGTAGCTCATGTTTTCGATGATGCCAAGGATTGGAACTCGAACCTGCTTAAACATTTCGATGCCTTTTCGGGCATCAATCATGCTGACTTCCTGAGGCGTAGTAACAATAACTGAGCCATTCAGTGGAACAGTTTGAGTCAAGGTAAGTTGGGCATCGCCTGTGCCTGGTGGTAAATCAATTACGAGGTAATCAAGTACGCCCCAATCAAGGTCTGAAAGAAACTGGGTGAGTGCTCTGTGGACCATGGGGCCGCGCCAGATAACAGCTTGGGTTGGTGGAACCAAAAATCCCATAGACATAATTTTTAAGCCATACTTTTCTAGGGGAAGGGGCGTTGTTGATTGATCGATTACGCCATTGATTCCCATCATTGTAGGCATGCTTGGGCCGTAAATATCAGCATCCATCAACCCAACTTTATTACCGCTAGCAGCAAGTGCTAAAGCCAAGTTCGCAGAAACGGTTGATTTTCCAACCCCACCTTTTCCGCTTGCTACTGCAATGATGGTCCGAATATTGGGAAGGCTTAACTTTGGCATTGTAGCTTGTGGCTGCATGACTTATTTCCTTATAGTAATTTTCTAGGTAGTGGTTTTCTTTGCTATGCATTCTTGGCACTGGCACAGAGCGCGCAAGCTTTCCAAGGTATATATTCCAGAATCGTGCCCATCGTTCCAAACTATTCGATAGGCATAATGGCCTACGGGAACCAACGATGTAGGAGCAGGTTGCACCAATTCAGAAGGTTTAAGAATATGGAAAGGGTTTGCGGGTTTATCCCGTTCATCCCTGCAAGTTGCACAGGGGCAATTTCCCCTGAGATGTTTCCAGCCCAAGATGCCTTGATGGCCATCATTCCAATCGATCAACAGGGAGTCGTCCCCCTGTTTTTTCAAGGAATTGGGAAAAAGCGCAAAGTTATTCTCAGTCATAAACTACAACCCTCTTCTGCCTATGTTTCACTATAGGAAAGAAGAGGTGATTTGGTTGTAGTATTGGGCAAAAAGTATCGAACTAGTTGCTCGGAGTGGGCTTTGTTTCGGGTTGATTTTCTACCAGATCGATTCGTATTTGCTCTGCACTTTTGGTTGCAGAAATAAGAAATCTTTTATTCTGGAATGTTAATAAGCCATTTGATGGGATTTTACTTTCCTGCCAAAGGGTTGAAGTTTCATCGCGTAGTTCGAGCCTTATTTTTCTTTGTACTTCCACCCAATCTTGAGGAAGTGAGGGCAAAATTAGGCTTGCAACACTGGATTGGCCATTGCTTGGAATTGCAACGGTTGTTGCAACAGGAACGCCAGACCTGCTAGCGGGGGTTCTTCTTTCTTCCACTAATTCAACAGGCAAAGTCATGGTTGGAAGTGGGGCTTTACCTAACGAGGCATCTTCACTTCGAACAAGTTCCCCGGTAAGCCGCAAGATTTTACGGTCTGCTGAAATTGTCAGTAAGAGATTTCTAACAGACTGAAGTTTGAAAACGGCTGGGTCGAGAATCATTTGGGTTCTTTGCCCCATTCGCAAGATTTCTCCGGAAGGGGTTTGAAAGCGAACATCGCCGAATGTGAAATTAGGCCTTGCAGCCAGTTGCCTTTCGAAATGGAAAATCGGGTCACTATGTTCTGGAAGAAAGGTGGTTGAAAAAATCCCATTTCGATTGGTTTTTTCGACATTGATGCCAGTATCTGAAATGGTAAGTAGTGCAGTAACGGTGCCTTCAGGCGGTTCCATTACATTAACAATTTCAGTTTTTTGATCATGATCCAAGCCATTGACCGCGGCAAGCTTGATGACATACCCGCCCGGTTTTTGAAAAGTAACCATTTTTTCATTACCTTGTGCATTGGTAACTTCGAGAGGGCGGTCGTCTCCCAAATCCCAAACACATAACTGGGCGTTTTTTACTTTGCTCATGATTTTGAAAGTTGCAGGTGCATAAGACCCAGCACTAACCGGAACAGCTTCCAAGTTAAGTACCTTCGTTGGTTCAAGGGTTGTTGGCGGGTCAAGGCGAACGACAACCTGCCTTTCGTTTTCTTCACCAAGAACATTTCGCAGAGTCATTTTAACCGTGTATTCCCCGGGCCTGGTGTAAACATGATTAACAAATTCCCGCTCAGGAGAAACAGGCTCTAAAGGAGTGCCATCGCCAAACTCCCACCACCCTTGACCCCCTGAAGATAGATTCTGAAACCGAATCTTGAGCCCATCTTTTTCATGAGAAAAATTAGCCAAGGGTTTCGATGGCCTAACCACTTTGTCAACCAAGGGGGTGACATACATTACGACAGCCCCAGAAAGCAAGCCGCCTGCTGTTCCGATGGCCATCTTTATCCAGCCTTTAATTTTTTCCTTGGCAGAGGCTTTGATTGTGGAATCGGTTGACATGATTAAATTTCTCCCTAGCAAAATAATGCAATAAGTAGGAAGAATAAATGAAATCGTGCTGCCAAGTCGAGATGGATTTGTTTTAAAAGGGCGATTCGGAAGTTAGAAGGCATCAAGAATTGCATTAAGCCAGTGGGCATTGCCTGTACTTCGCTCGGAAGCCATCTGGGTTATGACTTTAAGTGCTAAGTCATTCAAGGGGCTGGGCAATTTAGAGGCTTTGGCAAGGCGGGAGAGATAGCCGTTGTAATTTTCGATTTCTGTTACCCCGCCCATAACATCGTGAAACATGGAGCAGTAGGTTTTTTTTAGAGAGGGCCTGAAAAATGGCGCCATACTTTCTCCCAACCATTTATGAGTTAGTAACCAGGCCACTTTATCAGGGTGGAAGGGCCCGATGGTGCCCATTGGTTGGTTAGATGCTTTTAAAATTGCATGGTTTTCAAGCAAGAGTTGAAAGAACAAGGTTCGAAGTTTGCCCGGTTTTAAAAGCTCAGAGTTTTCGAACCCACCAGCGCTTGTCAATGGGCTGATTGCAGCGTTGTACATCAACTTGGTGTTTTTGTAAGGCAAACTCCAAGCAACTAAGTGGGAATCAATCCCACCTTGTCTTAGGGCTGATTTTAATTCAAAAAGTAGGGGCATTTTTGTCCAAGGTTGAATCGGGCCCAAATGAAGTTTCCCGCTACGAGTAATTGCTGCAATGGTTTTTTGGGGTCTACATTCGGAAATAAAAGATGCGATTCCTTCTCCAATTAAAGGCCTAGAAGTTAAGAGTTCGTCAAAGCCATTTTGAATGGGAAAAAGCAAAGATTGATCGTTGGTCTTTTTTAATATTTCATCATTGTTGTAGCATTTAACACAAAGAATATTGACGACATTAGGGCAGGGGGCCCAGTTTTCAAACGATTCGATGTTAATGGGGAAAGATTGTTTGTCAACAATGGCGCCATGGGCTTTGCAGAATGCGATTTTTTCAGGGTTATTTTCGATAAGAAGAACCTGTTTGCCAGCTTTATAAAGGCTTGTAGCAATTGCTAATCCGATTCCGCCTGCCCCGATCACATGAAACTGTTCCACAAAAAGCCCTCATTGCTGATGAATTGTAGTGTCATCGGTGTCACAATTAAAACTAACTAATAAATGATGGATTAGTTTTGCTACTTACGCTCTTAAATTTCGTATTATAAATGATAAGATTTATTGTTTTCCTTTGGTTAGGTTTTAATTATGCCTCCTGAAGCTATTTTTGATCATACAACCCTCGACTTAAACAAAGTTGTAATAAGTCAGGAAGAAATCCGTAAGGCGAATCCCCAGCGTTTCGAAATGGAACACTTGGATGGGATTTTGCTGATTGACCCTGAAAAACAAATTATCATTGGTTATAAAGATGTGCGTAATGATGAGTTTTGGGTTCGAGGGCATATGCCCGGTTACCCGATTCTTCCAGGCGTGATCATGTGCGAATCCGCAGCCCAATTATGCTCTTACTATATAGTGAGTCAGGGGTTGTTGAAGGGTGATTTCATCGGGTTTTTAGGTTTGGAAAATGTTCGATTCCGCTCTGTTGTTAAACCAGGCGATAAGCTTGTTTTAGTGGGTAAATCAATCAAAATTAATCGTAGGCAAACTATTTTTAGTGTTCAAGGTTTTGTGGGTTCAACCATGGCTTTCCATTGCGAAGTCATTGGTGGCCCCTTAAGCATGAACCCCGCCAGCTAAGCCATTTCATTTGGGTGTAAAAGTGCGAAAACCTATACGACTATCTCTCGAGGAACTTGCACCATGTACTGCCAATGTTCCCGAACCACCTGAAACCTTTGACTGGCCAGCCCTTTTCGGAAATTCCAACCCGGTTGAAATGGAAATAGGTTTCGGAAAAGGTTGGTTTCTGCTTAACGCTACCCAAGTTAACCCTCATATCAACTATTTTGGCATAGAAATCATTCGGAAGTACCAACTTTATACCGCTACTCGATTAGTCAAACGAAAATTAGCCAATGTAAAAGTGTGCTGCGCAGATGCAAAATTGGTGGTTTCAAAGTCTATCGTGCCCGGTTCGCTTAAAGCGGTAAATATCTTCTTCCCCGATCCATGGTGGAAAAAAAGACACCATAAGCGCAGGCTTTTTGATGCAGATTTTGTGCAATCTATTCCCCCTGTGCTCATGCCGGGCGGGTGGATTAATATTGCAACCGATGTCGAAGAGTATTTTCAGGAAATAACTGCTCTCTTTGCAGAAAAGCTTCCATCTTTAGTGGGCGAACCCTGGGGCGAAGATAGTCCAGATTCTCTGGTGGATGGCCATCTCACCAATTTTGAGAGAAAATTCGTAGCACAAGGCAAGCCCATTCATCATGTGCGTTATCGTAAGCCTTTATAAATGCAAGGTTTCGGGAAAACAAAAGCAACATATCTTTCAGAGCCGGATGCGTGAGCGACGGAATTAAGAATAAGCATTTGCCACGGAAGGAAGACAAAGCAGAAGCAGAAGAATTTGCCACGGATTAACACGGAAAAACACGGAAAAGACAGAAGCAGAGACACGGAAAAGAAGAAGAAGAAATAGCCACGGAAACAGAACACTTCTTTCAGAGCCGGATGCGTGAGCGACGGTATAAATTTGCGGTTTGGTGAGGGCCCCTTCGACAAGCTCAGGGACCGGGGAGTACTTGCGGTATGCCTGCATTTGCCCTGAAGGGGCAAAATATGAAAGCCCAGGGCAACGCCCTGGGAAAATGGCACAATAAAACCCCCAGCCCTGAAAGGGCGAAAGGGTTTGGTAGCTGATTATTCCGCCCATTCAGGGCTTATTTGATGGGGGATTTATTACCCGGGGTGGAGCGGAGCGAAGCCCCGGGCTATCTCATTTCACCCCTTCAGGGCTTAGGAACCACCGCCCTTCATTCTCCGTAAAAGCGTGTAATGCATGGATATTAAATACCAAGAATGGAACTCCGCATACGCGAAGTTGACATTAAAGCTGGTGCAAGATCCAAAGTTGCGAGTGGAGGAGTTGCAGTGGGGCTTCCCCATCGCAACT
>CAMDHK010000019.1 GCA_945897965.1 Candidatus Kuenenia stuttgartensis
AGCGTTAAAGCTGAAATGCTTTACACTGCCCAAGGCCAAATGGGGTTTTTACTAAGTCACTGGTACCAAAGCCCTCACCACCATGCACACTATAACAAAAGGCATCCACCAATACCCCCGCTGGCACCATGGTATACCTATTGGCCATCTGAGGCAATCAATCAACCAATCGCACCAATGGCTTATCCTTATTGGCCGGGCGCAAACTATCAAGCGCCTCCTGCAAACCAACAAGGCAATGGCCAACTAGGCGCCCAAAACCATCCAAATTATTTCTACTATTATGGCTCAAACTCTTACGTGTATCCTGCACGTTAATTAATCACTTTGCTTTAATTAAGACCTTGCCAATGCTACCCTAGCATAGGCAAGGTTTTTCTTTTTAACGAAACTATTGAGGCCAATCGAGATGGATCACAGTTGCTACCCTGACATGTGCCCCGCTTTTTAAATTCCTGTTTTATTTGTGCAAGAATCTCATGCTTACGAACACACCATTCAGGCGCTATTAAATACTCACCAGGCGCATCCCCGGTCAAACGATGCACGGTATAACTTGCAGGCAACCTTTCCAAAAAGTCGCATACCAAGTTTACATATTCAGGTTGGGTCATCATTGGGACTTCACCCCGATGATACATCGCTTCCATGGGCGTATCGCGAACGACATGAAGGTTGTGAATTTTCACGCCATCAATTTCCATAGCAGCAAGATAATCTGCGGTATAAAGCATATCTTCATGGGATTCACCAGGAAGCCCCAAAATCACATGTGCACACAAATCCAAATTCCGATTTTTAGATCGCCTTACAGCATCGGTAAAGCTATCCACATCATGGCCCCGGTTCATCCAAACCAACGATCGATCATGTGCGGATTGTAATCCAAGTTCAAGGCAGACAAATCGATCTTTAGCGATGTTCTGCAATAATTCAAGAACCGGTTCAGGAACGGAATCAGGCCGAGTCCCAATTGCCAAACCAACCACTTGTGGGTGATTTAAAGCTTCTTTATAAAGCCTCTCAAGCTTTTCGATTTTCCCATGCGTATTTGTTGCAGCTTGAAAATATGCGATAAATTTAGAACATTCAAAATACTTGGAAAGAAAAGTGATGCCTCTCTGAACTTGATCAGCAATTGGTACACGAGGCAACCTTCTGTTAGGGCTAAAACTCCGATTATCACAATAAACACAGCCCCCTGTGGTTACTGTGCCATCAACATTCGGGCATGAGAACCCACCATCAATGGTCACACGATAAACCTTCTCCCCAAATTTATCTCGTAAGAAACGATTAAAGGAATTGAAGCCTTCGGTGCGCAACGGATTACCGCCTTCAAGGCGTGGCATAATTTTACTCTTTGTGATTAGTCTGGAATCTTCCGGACGATATTTGTTACCAAAACTCGTAATTTTTTCTCAGCCTCATTCGCTGTTGCTATTATCTCTTCTAACTTAACAGGTTCTAAAGCATCGGGAAGACACATATCCGTGATAATGGAAATACCCAAGGTTTTTAACCCCGAGTGCACAGCAACAATCACCTCAGGCACCGTAGACATACCAACAACATCAGCGCCTGCTTGCCTCAAAAATCGGTATTCAGCACGCGTTTCAAGATTTGGTCCAGAAACAGCAACAAATACACCCTTATGACAACGGATGCGTTCTTCTAATGCAACTTCTTGAGCTATCTTCAACAATTCCCGATCATAAGGAAAACACATATCCGGAAAACGAACGCCCAAGCGATCATCATTTTTTCCAATCAAGGGATTGCCACCCATCAAATTAATCTGATCTTCAATGAACATGATATCGCCTCTTTCAAACTGAGGGTTCATGCCACCGCAAGCGTTACTAACAATTAAAATATCACACCCTAAGGCCTTGAGCGCCCTAACCGGCATGGTGATCTGCTCCATTGTGTAGCCTTCGTAGAAATGGAACCGGCCTTCCATTGCCACGACCTGCTTACCTGCAATACTACCGCAAATCATTCTGCCCGTATGGGTAGGCGCAGTCGATTCAGGAAAATGAGGAATATCCTTATAGGGAATCGAGGCTTCTTGCTTAATTTCTTGAGCAAAGCCACCAAGCCCCGTGCCAAGAATAATCCCGACCTTAGGGTTTCCATTCCAACGGCCCTTGATAGCTTTAACGCTTTCCTGAATCTTGTCAAAAAGTTCCATATGAATGAATCCTTGCCCTTGATAAATGATTAGGGTAATAAGCGCACAATTCTTACTGATGGTAATTTATGGAAAGACGATGAAAAATCCGATTACGTTCTACTTTTTTAAGCTCATCGAAAAAAAATCGAACATTTCAGGCAGGCAAACCTGACAAATAGAACTGTGGTCTATCGATTCATATTCCTTAAAAACCAACTTATTTTCAGGTTGTTTCATAGCTTCTTGAGAAAACTTTACAACCGAAGCCCGAGCAAAATCTTCAGACCCTACCCCAACAAATACAGGCATGTTTCCCAACGATTGATTTTTCCCAATTGACCCTGCACCACCCATTAATCCTAATGCCTTTACTTCTTTTGAATGATTAAGAGCAAATCCAAGGGCCTGACTTGCACCCATCGAATGCCCGATGAAAACCACCTGTTCCGGATCTATCGGAAGTTCCTGAATCAACATTCGTAAATTATCAGCAGTAATTCCATTCCGCGGAGCAACCAACATCCATCCCCGTTCATGGCAGAGAGTTTTAACTTTTCCGACGCCGTATGCCTCAAAAAACATATTTTCAGTGGCACCCGCGCCATGCAAAGCAACAACCAAGGGAACTTTCGCAACCTTAGCGCAAGCGGGAATAAAAATACGAACAGGCAAGGGTGCTACTCTCCCGGGAAACGCAACCAAATACTCACTCCCTTTTTTATCATCAACTGTGTCCAGCCCTTTTTCAAGAAAACCCATGCTTTCAACCAAGCGCTTCACTGGCATATCGCCTTCAAATTTTTTACCCATTAGCAATTCATTTAAAAACCCTGTCAGGTTCTGCTTGCCAGCTTCCCAAAATGGTGCATCTTTTTTTAGTTTTGTAGCCCCCATCTCAGTTATCAATCGTGATTTATCCCCAATCAAACTGATCAAAACCTTGTGGCTAGCCACTATCTTTTCCCCACTACTCAATTCAAGCACCAATTGATATTCACCTTCCTTCAGTCCTTGGATATCCACCGAAACTTTATGAGGCAGTTGCTCAATTGAAAGTAAGGCAAGTTCTCGAATTTCTTTGCCATCGATCTGACTAAAATATAACCGCCCCTTTAATAAGCCTTTTTCCTTGGTCGGATAAACTGAGGCTATTTCGCACTCAATCAATTTCTCTTTCAGTTCAATGATTTTTCGGGACGAAGTAATGCTTAATGAATCAGCAAAGGTACGAATCCCACTTGGATCACCTTGGTTCTTACAATTCCACCGTGCGAGATCCAACGCCTTTGAACATTGATCCAATTGCCCCGAAAAAAAATAAAAGGTTAGGGGCTTCAATCTTTCGCTAATACCCTTAAGTATCAGAGGATCTTTTATTCCCTCAAAATCAACCTCGAATTTAATTAATCGTCTACCAACCTCATAACGCTGGTTTTCTTTTTGAGCAAAGGCAGGAGTAGCAATCAACGTAAAAACTACCGCAGTTAATAATCGGTTAAGGAAAAGTTGCATAATTATTTCAGCCTTTATTAATCGTTTTCGAAATCTTTCCATGAGGCTTGAATTGCGAGAGGCAAAGACTTACCAAATTCCCCTAACGATTCCCGCAACGGAGCATTTTTTTTGCTACAGCGCAAAACAAGGACCCGGGGAATAATGTTTTGGCCAACTCTCATGTAAAAAAAGTTGGAACCCAATAACTTTAAATCATCTTTGGGAGTTTCAGTTGGCCCGATCACCAAAAAATCCCCAGCCTCAATTTTTAGTTCACAAGCAAGTTGATCAAAAATGCGTTCGGACTTAAACGAATGCATTTCCCACTCGAGACTTCCCGAAACAGTTTTAACCGCTTTGGGCAACAACTTTTCTTTCCCAGATTTAATCAATGGTTCAAGCAGGAGTTGATAAGAATTCTCTGAAACGGAGATAGGTGAAATTTTGAAAAACGGCTGTGCTGCCAAAAGGTTAATATCCTCTAATTTATCATTATCCGAGAAAGTTGTATCCAGAGAATCCAAAACCCCAGCAATCGGGATAAGCTTTTCCCCCCCGATTTTCACATGAAACCTGCGCGGGTTGGGGCTATACTTCTCGGTGCCTAAAAGACGAAGTAGCTCAGGTGGAGGGGTTTTCCCAAAGCTTGTTATTCGAAATCCGTTCTGTTCCAGCACCGCCTTTTTTTCCAAACCCATTACATTGTTATCTGCTAGGCCCCATATCGATTCGAGAATATCTTTTTCCACCAAGGGCAGTTGCACCATAGCAACATCAAGCCTGATCGATTCACTTTCATCAATATTTTTTAACAACGAGTTATCAATCTTTTTCTCTTGAATTACAAAAGAATCCGCGGAAGGCAGGCAGCCCGCCAACATAAAGAGCATCAGAATAATAGTCGCTTTTCTACACATTAAAATTACTGTCTCACTCAAAAAACAAAATATCCCGAATTTTAGCAATAAGGTTAGAACGATTAATGGTCAAGATAGCTTTAATCAAACGCCTAGTGATTGGGAGTTTAAAAAGGTTTTACCTTGAATAATCCCTATTGCATTCCATCATATTAACAGGTATCTGCGTGATGAAAGTTGCATACCAAGAAAACTACTCTATAATTAAACTGGGTAGTCTGGTGAACTGGTTTGTTATTTGTTGTGTTCGATTTAACCGCTTAAACCCGATTGGATAATGCTAGAACCCATGGAAAAATCTAGTGTTTATGTCGATGGTGACGAAGAAGCTCTTCGTTTTAAATGGATTGAATCCGAAAAAGCAGGTTGCGACTTAGGTGAAGTTGCTATCCGCAAATGGGTCCAATGCCATTGGTGGGGCTATTTAAGGGCCCGTTGGCTAGAGCATCTTCAGGGCAAACGCTTCTGGGTCGAACTTGATCGAGGCGATTTTGGGTTACTTCAGCGCAAATTCCACGAAAATACCGTACTACTTGACCGCATCCTCGATAGGCTAAAATCCGGGCAGGAAAATCTTGATATCATCAACTGGGCCATGGATTGGAACATCCCCATGGATCCCGTAGTACAAATCCTCGAAGCCTTGGATATCAATAGCCGTAGGCTTGCGCACCGGTTTGAAGAAATAAATAAAAGCTAATTTTTAATTAGGTATCTTTTCAAACAACTCCACCATTAATTGCCAAAGTCTGGCCATTAACAAAAGAAGACTTATCCGAGAAAAGCCACCTTGCTGCACTTGCAATGTCTTGTGGTACACCCCACCGTTGTAATGGGCACTCTTCTTTGGCTTTTTGTTGCCAATATTCAGAAGCAGTTTCACCCCACGAAGTCTTTATCCAACCCGGGGCCATGCAGTTGACCCGAACTTCTGGCGCTAATGAAAGAGAAAGGCTTCGACTGAAGTTCATGATCCCACCTTTAATAGCGGCAAACATTTCACCACTATCCCCCTTGAACCCGGTAACCGCTTGATCCCACCCAGTGGTAATGACGACACCTTTGCCAGAAAGCTTCATTCGCTTTCCAAATTCCCTTGCGAGAATGAAGGTTGACTGCAGATCAACTTGAATAAGTTCATTGAATTTCTGATCAACATTCATCTGCGAAATGTTTCCCGTAAGAATGTCAGCACCAGCATTTAACAAAACGCCATCTAATCCATTAATGTCATCCCAAGCCTGTTTAAACAGGGAAGAGCGTCCCTCATCAGTTTTCAAATCCGCTTGAATATAACGAGAAAAACCGGAGCAATTGGCTGCAAAGTCTAGATAAGCATTGATTTTATCCAAGGGCTTTCTGCCATGAAAAACAACCTTGGCCCCACCAAGTGCAAGTTCTATCGCACAGGCCAAACCAATCCCGGAAGTGGACCCAGTTACCAATATTTTCTTACCTTCCAACTCTCGGGCGGATGAAGATTGAATCGGAACAATCCCCTCCAGATCAAAAAGAATCTCAGCGATAGTTCGATTGAAAATCGGATGAATGGCAAAAGGTGCAATTTCAAACAATGGCCTTAAAACAAAAGATCTCGTATGCATTCTCGGGTGCGGAACCTGCAATTCACCTGAAACCAACTGGTCATCAAACAAGAGCAAATCAAGATCAATAGTTCGTGGCCCATTAAGAACCTCACGAACCCTACCAAGTTCTTCTTCAACTAACCGCATTGTTTCAAGCAATTGCTGTGGGTCAAGATTGCAAACAATCGCAGCAGCACCATTAATATAATCAGACTGATCCGCAGGCCCCCCAACTGGTAAAGTTTTATACAAACTTGAAATAGCAAGAATTTTGCCATTGGCTTTTTGTTCTAGACAACGGAGTGCTTCGAAAATCAAAGCTTGGGAATCCCCCAAATTACTCCCAAAGCCCAAGTATGCAAGATGAGTCATCAGTTAAGCCTTATTTTTGAAATCGTGGATCAGCCCACTTTTTAATGATAATTGCGTGATAAGTAGAACCCAGAGACGACTTTTCCCCAAGCCTAGGACCATATCCACCGTCTTCATTTCTGCATGTTTCAATAAAACCAAGCGTTTCGCGCAACATTTTTTGATCCTTAACCATATGAAAATATCTAGAAACCCTATAAGCGGTTTCAAGATCGGACTGATCAGAACTTTCACTTCCAAAACCACCATCTTTCATTCTAAAATCCTTACTTAATTTTTCATCGTTCTTTAAAGGATGCTTCAACCTAAGCAAAGTCACCCAAGCGGAGGCACTATCGCGCGGCTTGCTAAAACCAGACCCAAAAGTACCATCTTTATTAGCGCGGGCCAGAATAGTTTTTGGCCAAGATTCTGCAACCTTTGCGTCGTATGGCTCATCTGCCATAAAGGCCGAGGCCATGCGAATTTCCTCGAAATTCTTAGCATTATTTACAAGATATTTTATACCCAAGCCTCGTTTTTCATCATTTAGAAAAACGCCATCCCGTGCGCCCATTAGGCCAACTGCGGTCAGAATAACATCGGTCGGACCGCCAGGAAAATCAGCAAAGCCCGCATCTTTTTCATGCCAACAAGAAAGCATAAAGTCCGTGTGTTTTTCAAAATTTGGGAGTGCCTTTCCCTCGTACTTATAAATACGAAGAGCTGCAACCGTAGCTCTTAGGCTTGAACTTTTCCCCTTGGCACCCAAATTAGGCCAATAACCACCTAAAGGGTTTTCCAATGAATCTACAAACTTCAGGGCTGATAATTCTTGCGCAACCAAAGGAAAGCAAAAACCCGTCAAAACAAGCAAAGTAGATTGCATAAAAACTGCAAGTGAATTCATTGACATAGATTCCCTATCAAACAAAATAGGCCAGAAATTAGTTGAAATAATAGAATACACCAAACTACAAATGTTATTCTATTACAAAGATAACTTTAAATATGCACGGGAGTTAAGATGGTAAGCTTTGATGAACCAAACCGCGATCAACTAGAAACGTTCCCAAATCCATCACCTGGAAGAGATTACATTATCGAGATTATTTGCCCGGAATTCACCTCCCTTTGCCCCAAAACAGGACACCCAGATTTTGGCACCATGACCTTTACCTACACACCTTCAGATGTATGTGTAGAGCTGAAATCATTAAAACTTTACCTTCAAAGATTTAGAAATGTAGGCTCTTTTTACGAAGCCGTCACCAATCGCATACTCGAAGATTTTGTTGCAGTTTCAAAACCCATCCGTTGCAAACTTAGCGGGGTATTCACTCCTAGAGGTGGCATCAGCACCAATATAACCTGCACCTACCCATTTAACCATCAACATAAATGAATCACCATCGCCCAATTTTAATCATCGCAACCTTGGCAACTTTTAGTTGGAATACATCTCTATTGGCAGGCATTTACTTGCAGGGAGAACCCTTAGCAATCCCTAAGAACGCAAGCTTTGCACAAATAAGATTAATTCTCAGCGAACTAAGAGCCTTGGGCATTCCTGAGGATGCCACACAACAACCAGCCGAAGCCTCGCTCAGACCAATCTACATTCAATTAAACAAAGAACTGGAAGCAAAATTAAACGCAGGAACTGCAACCCCTGAAGAAAAAATTCGTCTCGGGGCCTGCTTTTTACGATTGAATCAACCCACAAAAGCAATCGCATGCCTTGAATCTGTTCGCAAAGAATTAGATCCTGCTTCGACTCTCCAACATCAACTTTACTTCAACCTAGCAATGGCTTATTCCAGCGATGATCTTTTATTAGAACGGGCAATCGACTATCAAAAACAAGGCCTGCAATATTTCCGAAAACCTTCTGACTCAACCTTTACAAATTGGCAATTCAACCGCCGTTCCGAATTATTCTTCCTTAAATTTCTACAAGAAAAACAATTGAACCGCGATAGGCGCCTAACTTCGCAGAATTCTATCACAAGCATCTTTGGCGATTTCGAATCAGAATGGAAAAAAAACAAATTCACTCCGGGCACCGCATCCCCATTCTTCCTTGATTCCCTTTACCCTGATGTCTTAGATTTTGCGATCAAATTACTTTCTTGCTTTCCTCAAGACAACAATCTTTTTTGGCTTTACGGTGAAATTCTGAATGTTACGGGCGACCCTAATTCTGCAGCTAAAGTGCTAGACGAACTTGTGAACGCTAGGCAAATGAGCAGCAACCCAATTTTATTTGAACATTCACGAATTCTTCGTAGGCAGGCAAGCGAATCCAAAGAACAAACAAAAACAAAAGAAGAAGAAATTAAGCCTGAAAATGATACTCCAACCCTTGTAAAGCCGACCTTATTTTCAGGTGACTTAAAATACCTTCTAGTTGGATTCATCAGCGGAATAGTTGTAGGCTATATCGTGCTCCTTCAATTAAAGCAGTGGTTCGCTTACAAAAAAAACAGCATCTAATCATGCAACCTCAATACGATCACATACAAAAATCATCGTTATATTTAATCATTTTTGCAACGGGAGTATTACAGCTTATTGCAGCCATTACATTTTCCCCCTGGAGCATCTCAATATTTCCAGGAATCATTTTATTCTTTTCTGGCATAATTGTAATCTTCTTAGCGTTTGGGTTCCAACACCTCCAAACTGTTGATCAAGGAAATTATCTTACTATTGGTTTTGGCAAATTGCCTTTGCCTTTATGCAAGCGGAAGCTGTTTTATAAAACCATCATCAAAGTTGAAATAGGCCGAACTCTTCAATTGGATGGTTGGGGAATCCATTACAGCATCAGTGGGGGATGGGTATGGAACATCTGGGGCCGGGATTGCGTTGTAGTATATTGCGAAAAAGAAACACTGCGAATAGGAACAGATGACCCAGCAAGGCTAAGTACATTTTTACAAACTAAAATCAGTTAGAGTTAAAAACCTATCAAACAATCGCTTATTTATCAGTTTGCAAAGTGAACAGAACAGAGTTGAAAAATGCGCCCGATAGGAGTCGAACCTATAACCTACGGTTCCGAAGACCGTTGCTCTATCCAATTGAGCTACGGGCGCATAATAATCTATTATCGTGCAAAAGTTATAATTTTCAAATTGAACTTCCCTTTTCCAGCAAAATAACTTAAACATTCTAATCTCGGTGGTACTTTTTATCTAAATTAAGGAGATTGGAAGAATGGCGGATACAAAAAAGCCAGTAGTTCAGGAAGAACAAAACGCTGGACAGCAAACCGAAGTGACTTTCTCAGAGCGCAACATACACGCAGCTTATGCAAATTTTGCCCGCGTAACTGCAACCCCAGAAGAAGTTATTGTTGATTTAGCACTTAACTCCAACCCATTTGCAACTGGGAAACAAGAAATAAGCATAGATCAACGCCTTATTATGAACTTTTATACCGCAAAAAGATTGTTTACAACCTTAGGAATGACTCTTCAAAAACATGAAGAAGCGTTTGGTGTAATCGAACTCGATCCTCGTAAAAGGGTAAAACCAGCCCCAGCAGCTCCAGGAAAGTAATAATTCAAGAAGTTTGAAGCAGTCCTAGAGACCCGTTTATGCGGGTCTCTTTTTTTTTATCAATAAATTTGTTGCTTATTTGAATAAAATCGTCCACAATATATTTACTGCGTAGTGTTTGACTCCCTCCATGGATTATCAGGAGATCGATCCATGTCTTTAAATATAAAGACGTTTAGTTTTCTTGTAGTGGTTTTAGCATGCTCGAGTAATTCGCATGCCGAAGATAAAATAAGCACAAAGCCTGTTGAAGAATTTGTACTTCCTGCAGAAACCGAATTTACAAAAATCGAAGTTTTTCCAACGGAAGTTAAATTGCGTGGTTTAGATGACGCAATTCAAATGGTTATTACAGGCACTACCAAATCAGGTATGCTGCTAGATCTCACTTCAGTAAGCCAATACGAAGCTGCGGACTCAAAAGTATTACGAGTGACCCCCTCAGGTAGGGTTGTCCCCATTTCCAATGGGAATTCCTTAATTAATGTTTCGTTCGGTACTAAAAAGTTGCAAGTTGTCGCAAAGACATCGGATTGCGACATAAACTTACCGATAAATTTCGCCAATCAAATTGTGCCTATTTTCACCAAACTTAGCTGTAACTCCGGTGGCTGCCATGGAAAAGCTAGTGGTCAGAATAATTTCAAGTTGTCCTTACTTGGATTTGATCCTGATTTAGATTTTATTTCTTTAGTACAAGAAAGCCGAGGCAGAAGGGTATTTCCTGCATCGCCAGACAATAGTCTTCTTTTGACAAAATCCGTTGGGATTGTGCCCCATGGCGGCGGCAAGAAAATGGAAGTCGGCTCAGATGAATACCGCTTGGTTCGCCGTTGGGTCGCCGCTGGTGTACCTTATGGCAATCCTACTGATGCGGTAGTTACAAAAATCACCATCTACCCTGAAAACAGGATAATGCCTAGGAATGCCAAACAACAATTCATAGTTACTGCGCATTATACCGATGGTACGACGGAAGATGTTACACGCAGGGCCCAATACGAATCAAATGAACAGGATATTGCAACCGTTGATAATAATGCACTAGTTAGAACCAATTCGATGGCTGGCGAAGCCGCTATCATGGTTCGCTACCAAGAATTTGTAAATATATTCAGGGCAACGGTGCCGCTATCTGAGAAACCTCGTGAATTTGCTTTCGAAAACAACACCTTTGTAGACAAATTCACAAGTGCAAAATGGAAGCAACTAGGTTTGGCCCCATCCGAATTGTGTTCTGATGAACAATTTATTCGAAGATTATCGTTAGATCTTTCAGGCACCATACCTACCCCAGTCCAAGTCAAAGCATTTGTTGATAGCACTAGCCCCAACAAGCGCAAAGATTTGGTTGAAAAAATGCTCAATTCTCCTGAATACTCTTATTATTTTGCTGCAAAATGGGCTGATATCCTCCGCGTTAAGCGTGGCGGTCAGGCTGAAAACATGAAAGGCACTTTTGCCTTCCATGGTTGGATTCGAGATGCCATTAAATCCGATATGCCTTACGATCAATTTGCCCGTGAGATTCTTACTGCAACGGGGGATGTATCTGAAACACCACCAACCTATTGGTACAAAAGCTTAACAAACCCAGAGCAGTATGTTGATGATACATCGCAGGTTTTTCTTGGACTAAGAATGGCTTGCGCGCAATGCCATCATCACCCGTACGAAAAATGGAGCCAAGATGATTATTGGGGCATGGCTTCGTTCTTTGGTAAGATAGGTCGGAAGAAATTGGCTATTCCAGGTCAGGCTTCAAACAATAACGCCAATCAAAAACTTGTTGTATACACCACCAAAAGTGGCTCGGTTACCAACAAACGATCAGGAAAAGTTGCAGACTACAAAGCTCTGGGTGAAAAACCCATGGTTATGGATGAAGATGATGATCCAAGGGTAAAACTCGTGGATTGGATGGTCGATGGGAAAAACCAGTTTTTCCCTAAGGCTATCGCCAACCGGTATTGGGCACATTTCTTTTCCAGAGGCATTGTTGACCCCTTGGATGATATGCGTGTTACCAATCCACCAAGTAACCCAGAATTGCTTGATGCGCTGGCCTCTGATTTAGTAAAAAATGGCTTTAGCTTAAAGCAATTGATACGGTCCATTGTAAACTCAAGGACTTATCAATTAAGCGCGGTTCCAAATGATTACAACAAACAAGACAAGCAAAACTATGCACGGTACTACCCCAAAAGGTTGAGTGCTGAGGTTCTTTTTGATGCTGTTTGTTTAATTACTGATAGCCCAGCTGGTTTTGGTGGCTTGCCTACCGATCAACTAGCGCCCAAACGCGCTATTATGCTTCCCGATGAAGGCTATACTTCTTACTTCTTAGATGTATTTGGAAGACCCCAACGCATTAGCGCTTGCGAATGCGAAAGGGTTAGCGAAGCAAACCTTGCTCAGGCATTGCATTTGCTAAATTCCGATGAAATCCAAAATAAGCTAGCAAGGCCAAATGGTCGAGCCGATGCGATTGCCAAAGACCCTCGCACCGATGCTGAAAAAATTGACGATATTTTCCTTTGGGCTTTCTCACGAAAGCCTACCCCTCAACAAAAGGAATCTGCTCTTGCTCATCTAACCAAACACACGATGAACAAGAAACTTGCCTACGAAAACATTATCTGGGCATTGCTGAACACGAAGGAATTCATGTTCAATCAGTAATCATGTAAACCAATTTAAAAGGCTCGCTTCAAAATTGAAGCGAGCCTTTTTTGTTTCCCCAATACCCCATCCTCCGCACTTTTTTCTAAATTGAGATAGCACAAATTCATTCCTACGCTATAGGGTCAGTTTTAGTTTGGCTCTATGTTCAAAATTAAAAGGTTCTAAAGTAAAAGTTGCTATAGCCTTGAGAAACTTGAGTTGCCTGATAATTGGTTTATGCTCCCTTCTTGCATTTCCTTCCCTTGGAAAATGCGAGCTGCCTGATGGTCTGCCTACTTATCAAATTCAAATGAATCTTGATACGAACAAGCATATGGTTGATGTGAACCAAAAAGCAACTTGGACCAACCGCTCAGATAGCCCGGTAAACAAGATCGTATTCGTAACGCATTCGAACTATATTGTGCCCGATAGCGATATAGCTTTGATGGCAAAAACACTTGAACTATTAAGGTTAAATCCTGGTGATTCACTGGGAGCAAAAACGCCCTGCCTAGAAATAAAAACCGTGAGCCTAATAGGCAAAGATGGGAGCACTCGAAAACTTAAGCACCAATTTTCAGGTCCTACAAAAACAACCATGGAATTTGAGTTAGACCAACCTTTGGCGAAAGGTGAAAAAGTAACCTTTGATTTAGAATTTAGAATGCGATTACCTGAAAAGCAAGGGCGCTGGGGACACTGGAAAAATGTAACTTTCTTAACCAACTGGCTTCCTATTTTCGCTTATCACAAGCCTGATTGGCATATGGAAAACCCCAGCGATACGGAACAAGGGTGGAAACCAACTCCTTTCGTCCCCTGGCATCAGCCTTTTTATAATGATGCAGGAATTTATGATGTCACCGCAACACTGGATAGTGATCAGCAAATTGCCAGCAGTGGTGTAATCGTTGGAGAAGAAAAGCTTGCTGATGGAAGAAAGAAAGTTCGACTAGAAGCAAAAGGAACAAGGGATTTTGCTTTTCTATGCTCAGCACGATTTAAGATTCTTGAAACGGAAATAAAACTCCCTGGCAAAGAAACGCCCCTCAAAGTAAAAATCCAAGCCTTCGAAGAACATGAGTTTTACGCCAAGGAATTCCTGCGCATTGTCTGTGAATGCATGGTTACCTACAGCCTTTGGTTTGGCCCATACCCATACCCTGAATTTACCATTGTCGAATCCTATTTTGGATGGAATGGTAACGAGTGTGGATCGCTGGTGATGATAGATGATCGCATTTTTTCCATGCCTCACTTTGCAAAGCGTTACGCAGAATATCTCATCAGCCACGAAGTTTGTCATCAATGGTGGTACAACCTTGTAGGCACGGATGGTTATCGGGAAACTTGGATGGATGAATCCCTCGCAACCTACTTCAGCCATCGTTTTTTAAACCAAACCCGTGGAAAAAACAATGAACTGCTCGAGTATCCTGATTCATTAAAATGGCTGCCAAATATAAAGCGCGAAGATTACAGAATGAATGGGTTTTATGGTTCGGTTGGCAGAGGAGATAACACCTCAATACTCCAGCCAATGGATAAATTCGGGCATGTGGTGACTCTTTTCAGTATGTGCTACGACAAAGGCGCTAAAATTGTCGAAATGATTGAATCCCGAATAGGCGAACAAGCATTCCTAGATGTCATGCGAGGTGCTCGCAAAAAATATGAATACAAGGTGATGCATGTAAGTGATTTCCAAAAAGAACTAGAAGCACAAACAGGAAAATCGTGGGAAGATTTCTTTGAAAAATGGCTAAAGGGCCCTGGTTTGACTGATTGGAATCTAGAATCTGTAAAAATTAATGATGCACCCTTGGCTCGAAAAATTTTGCCACTCACTATGCGCTCTTCTGCAAACCCAAAAAATCAAAAAACAACTGTAACAGTAATTATTAAACAAAACGCTGAATATAGTGAACAAACCTATCTAGGGTTTGCTATGGGAAAGGCTGAAGAGTATTCCATTCGAATACCGATTTTACCCGCAGGTGGGAATTATGGAATTGATGATCCTCCTGCAACCGTTGAAAATCTTGCTCCAGATACAATCAGAGTCACTGTAGACTTACCGGACGTACCAACCCAAATTGCAATTGATCCAGATTCTGTTATCGTCGATAAAAATCCTTCCAATAACTACTGGCATCACAGCCCAAGATTTCGATTAACGCCTTTGTACACTTTTGTTGATGAAACTTCCCTTACCAACTCCTACGACCGATGGAATTTTAATTTTGGCCCATGGCTTTACATGAAAAGTTATGATGATGTCTGGTATAGTCGGGCAACCATGGTAGGCCTACGAGCAGGAGCATACCGATCGCAAGAATTTTCAGGTGGGCTTTATACCGCTTATCGAACCGATTACCGTGATTTTATTGCAGGTATCGACGGGCTTTTCACTCACTGGCCCGATTCTCCATTCCAGTTTGGTTTTAATGCTGAAAGGCGTTTTTATACTTTTTACGAAGGAAACAACGAGGCGACTCGGGCCTCCGTATTTGGTAGATATGTATTTATGGAACACCCCAGCCTTTACCTTCTACCTTCAAAGTTTATCGATGTATTTGGTTCTTTCCACGACAACTTTCTTCCAGATCCCGTGCAAACTGCCCCAGGAGCACAGCGTTTTCAACATATGACCACTGGTGGACTTCATTATCGCATTAATTACCTCACCCCATATTGGGACCCCGAAGGTGGTTACCAATTCGATGCAGTTTATGAAGCTGGGCAAGCTCTTTTAAATGAATATGCGACCGTACAGAAAGTATGGGCACAAGCTTCAACCGTTCATTATCTACCCAATCTATCAGGCTTACTAGATTATCTTCCGGGTGAAAAACCCGTCTTAAATAAAATGGCCAACTGGGTTGCAGACACACGATTAGCAGTCCGGGCATTTGGTGGCACCTCTGTTCCCTCCTACGGACAATTTTTTACCATGGGTGGTAGTGAAATGTTTCGTGCCTTCGACCTAGCCCAAAGACAGGGAAATACAGCCTGGGTGGGAAGTGCGGAGCTGCGTTTTCCAGTTTCTCGAAACACCTCTGTTGACGCTGTTGATCATCTTTTTTCACTTAAAAACACTTACTTGGCTCTTTTTTACGATGTTGGCAATACTTATGTTAATAGTCAAGCACTTGGCTCGACTGCTCAAGGAGTTGGTGTGGGCCTTCGGTGCGATGTTTCATTCATGAGCTTTGTAGAAAAAATGCTGCTTCGTTTTGATGCTGCACAAGCCATAAATCAGGGTACTGGAACCCAATTTTGGTTTGGCGTAAACCAACCCTTTTAGCAAAAAACCACCCATTACCCCCATCTTGCAGTCCGGTTTCCCATCTTACTATTTCGAAAAAAAATTAATTTTAATTAAAGATCACCTGACCTTGATTCTTAAAAAAGGTATCGGTATTGTCCCGCACATTAGTTAATACTTTTGCGCAGTGATTGGATCGTGAAAGCCAATCTGAGCAAGAATCAAACTGATAGACCTGAAATTTGAATTAGGAACCGACTTATGAAAAATAATGAATCAAAAAGCATCAAGCACCTTGGAACTTCTAATTCAAAAGCTTCGTCTTACCCAACAAGTAATCTAGGTAAAATCATGATCGAATCTTACATAGAGAAAACCACTACTAATCCGTCATGGTTTACACGACTAGGCTTTGCATCATCGCTAAGCTTGGCACTAATAGGTATCCCGACAATTGCTGAAGCTGCGGTAGGCACCAGTATCCTTCCAGCGATTACTTGGTTTACTCCTGGAATTCCTAACAAAGCAAGTATCGCATTAAACCAAGCAATTGAAACATACCGCAGGGGCGACTACGAAGAAGCAGACAAATCCTTTAAAGAAGTTGAATCTCGTCAGAAAGATTTACTTCCCGCAGAAGCAGATGATTTTAAGAAACTGTATGAAGCAAATAAAAAGGCATTAAAGGCCCGCAGGGAATCAACTTCCACCTTAGAGATTGCAGAAGATCTAGTGGGAAAGAAACAATTTTCTGCTGCAACTGATTTGACCAAAAAGATTGCTTTTGATGAACAATACCTTAGTGAGTCAGATAAACTTAGATTCAAAAACCTACAAGAAATCATCAAGAACAAGAATGCAGTAGGAATAAACGAAATTCAAATTGACCCAAAAGAGCTTAAACTTTCAGAAACAGAACCAAAATCAGTACCAATTCCATCAATCAAGGTTTCAGAAACGAGTTCATCAACAATTACTGCAGATCAAGTTCGGGCCACGATAGCGCAGGGCGACCTTGAAAAAGCAGAAGGAATGATAGCCGAAGTAGCGACCAGCGGGGTACCCGAAATAGACACCCAAGCTAAATTAAAAGCGGAACTTCAAAAATTAAAGCAAGATCCCAAAGCATTACTCGGACTAGCTCGTAAAAAATTCACGAACAAAGAGTTTGACCGCGCAGAATCTCTTGCAAAAGCAGCAGAAAAATCTGCTTACACTTGGACATTTGCGCTATCAAGCGACTCGCCTTCAAAGCTTTTAAAAGAAATTCAAGGAGCCAAGCTTAAAGCCGATTTAACCTTGTTAGATACAAAAAATTTAGCCAAAGAAAACTCTGTAAAACCCGAGCCAACCATTGCGCCCAAGGCTTTGCCTACGTTGACAGCAGAAGATTCCAATGCCACTTCGCAACCAGTAAAAACAGAAGTAAGCACAGGAAGCACCGAAGCTGCAAGAAACCTGATGCGCGATGCTAGAAAAGCCTTAACAGAAGGAAACGCAGAAAAAGCAAAGAAACTTAACGACCAAGCCAAAGCGATGAAGCCAAGTTTGAATTGGTGGGAAGACAACCCAGAAAGAATTCAAAGTGATATCCTTCGTTCGGAAGGAAAATCAATGACCGAACAAGCAAGCAAGGATGGACCTAAAGAAACGGAAGATCCAAGGCAACTATTGCGCAGGGGACGCAAGATGTTGGCAGAAAACAAAACTGATGAAGCAACACGATTGATGCTTCGAGCAAAAGCAGCTCCTGGTGCCAAGTGGGGCCTATTCGAAGATTCACCTGATAAACTTCGCGCAGAAATCGAAAAATTACAAGCAAAGAAAGACAAGGAAGAGTCTGTAAAAGTACTAGCAGAAGCAAGAAAACTATTTGAACAAGAAGATTATGAGGCTGCAACCAAAGCAGCATACAGGGCTCAACAGTTACACGGCCCCTACAATGTTTGGGAAACCTCAGATCGTCCACAACGATTAATTGCTGAAATCGAAACATCCAAACTCAAAGCAAAGAAGAATGGCGTTACTGCAAAGAAGAATACACCTAAAGACGAAACAAACGCTAATGATCCAGCGATGATAGCCAAAGCCCAAGCATCCTTGAAAGAAGCAAGAATCGCACTTGAATCAGGTAACCCGGAAAAAGCTGCAGGTCTGGCATTCATGGTCAAAGGCATGAAAGTAAAACCTGAAAGCCTGGGTGGTGACACACCTGATTCGCTATTGAGAGACATTGAAAAAAATCGGTCTAGAACAGTAGCAGAAAAAAACATGCCCGCTGAAACCAAACCAACTGCACCTGAAATCACAACCGCTCCAGTGATTACCCCTGCAGTAGTTACCGCACCGGTGGTTATTCCTTCACTTCCAACTCCAGAAAATGACAAGGCAAAAACCGTGGCATTGTTGATGGAAGCCCGCCAACTACAATTAGCTGGTAACTTGGTAGGCGCCCGCATCAAAGGAATTGAAGCCCAGAAGCAAGGGATAATTTTTCAACCTAATGAAGACAGCCCTGAACAACTTTTATTGCAATTAGGTTCAAGTGCAAGAAACCAGATTGATGATCTTGTCACCCAAGCAACCCGCAGCATGAACAGTAGCGAAAGTAACGATAAAAAAGAAGAAATTGCAAACCAAGCTCTTGAGAACGCAATTAGTCTTTCAAAATCTTTTGGTCAGGATACTGCAAGCATAGAAGCCAAGAAATTGCAATTAGGATTGGTTAAAGCTAAGGTTCCAGGCAGTGCAACGATAGCAAGCGAATCGATGGCAGAATCAAACCAAGGCAAGATGATGCTTGAAAAATCTCGCCTAGAGCTTCGCAGTGGTCAATTGGTAGCGGCAAGAAAACTTGCAGTTGAAGCATATCAAGGAGCTTATGGAGTCAAGGAAGAAGCCGCATCTGTACTTCGCAGCATTGATATTGAAGATGTGAATCAAAAAATGCTTGAAACTAGGCGCACCTTTGATGCAGCATTGTCCGCATACAATCGCAAAGATTTCGAACAATCAAAGACAATGATTTCAACATTGACGGAAAAAAACCTTGATAAGGAACGCCAGCAGAAGTTGAAAGAAATATTGATGACTGCAGAAATGCAACCCAAGGAAAAGAGTGCTATTTCCCTGGTTAAGGGCACATCTGAAATTCGCACAAAACCATCTACTCCAGACAACAATTCAAACACCCCAGTAAAGCAAAAAGAAGAAGGGGAAATTGATCTTCTTGAGGCAACCAATCAGCTTCGTGAAGTTAAGTTTGGCCAAATGAGACAACAAAGTTTGGATCTACAGCGCGAAGCTATGGAAAAATTCCAAGCTGGGCAAGCCGATGCCGGTATTGAAATGCTTACAGAATACTTAAACGAACTTAACAGCAACGATCTTGAACCAGGCAAAATGGCATTTCTAAGAAGACCAGTGGAATCAAGACTACAACATTTCAAGCTTATGAAAGCTCAAAAAGAAATGCTTGCCAAGGATGGTGGGCAAAAAGATAAAATTAATGCAATCGGGCAGAAACAACTTGCTGATGATAACAAGCAGAAAAAAGTTGCAGACCTGATGAAGCAATTCAATCAGAACTTCAAAGAAGGCAAATACCTTGAAGCTGAAAGTTATGCCATGAGGGCACATGAATTAGATCCAGATAATGCCATGGCTGCTGCAGGGATGAGCATGGCCAAGACTCAAAGAAACATCAACGTTGCAAAGAAGCTTAAATCTGACAAAGAAACATTCTTTCTGGATGGGCTTAACGCCACTGACAAAGTGGGCCCAGCTTTGGAAATGGATAAGCCACTTGATACTAATCCAGAAATGGCTGATCGCCGTAACAAACGCAAAAACCTTACTTCTATTACCAGCACCACAAGGAAGAGTGATAAAGAAAAGGAAATCGACAGCAAACTTAGCATGCCAGTTAATCTCAATTTCAACAACATCCTACTAAAGGATGCAATTGAAGATCTTCGAAGCTTTTACGGCATCAACATTGTGCCTGATATGCCCGCTCTGGAACAAGAAGGCATTAGCCTCGACAGGCCTGTAAGCCTAAAATTAGAACAAGTATCACTTAAGAGTGCTTTGAATCTTCTGCTGCATAGCGTCCATCTGACCTATGTAATTAAAGATGAAGTTCTTCAGATAACCACAGAATCCCACGCAAGGGGTAAGCTTCAGACTGTAACCTATCAAGTTGCAGACTTGGTGATCCCAGTTGAAAACTATGTCAATCCCTTGCTTACAAACTCTCTTTCGCCTATCCTTGGGATCTCTGCCAATCAACAACCTTCCAACAGCAGTGCTACTACTCCATTGATGAGCCCAAACAGCATGACAGGTGGCACCCCAACAGGAACTCCATCTGGATCATCTACCAATGGTAATGTTTCAACGACTAAGAAAAGCAACCAGACTATGGAGGAAATGCTGATTAAGTTATTAACCAGCACAATTTCCCCACAGGCATGGAACAACATGGGTGGCCCTGGAACGATTGAGTATTTCCCACTGACCATGTCTTTGGTTATCAATCAATCGCCCGATATTCAGGAACAAGTTGCAGATCTTCTTACCGCACTTCGAAGATTGCAAGATCAGGAAGTTGCAGTTGAAATACGCTTCATCAGTATCGCTGAAGATTTTTACGAACGCATTGGTGTAGATTTTAATCTTAATATCAAGACAGACAAAAACACTCAACGATTTGAACCCCAGATTCAATCCGGGCAGTATAAACCTGCAGGCTATATTAATGATCCAAACTTTGATCGTATGATTGCTGGTATCACGCCCTCTGGTAATTTTACCAGCGACCTTGATATCCCAATCAAACAATCATCGTATCCGCTTGCAATGCCCTCTTTTGGTGGCTACTCAGGCTTACCTGGTGCTGGCGGTCTTGCAATGGGTTTAGCGTTTCTTAGTGATATCCAAGTCTTCCTTTTCATGGAAGCTGTTCAAGGAGATCGAAGAACCAATGTTATGCAGGCGCCAAAGTTAACCATGTTCAATGGTCAAAACGCCAACATTATCGTTGCAGAAAACCAGTTCTTTGTGACAGGTGTGAATGTGTCGACTCTTATCAACGGCAATATCACCTTTGCCCCACAAGTTCAGGCTTTCCCTTTCGGTGTTTACATGAACGTGCAGCCACTTATTTCTGCTGATCGCAGAACGGTAAGGCTAAACATTCCTGTTACCTTGACTAACTTGGTACCTGGACCAGTATCGCTGTTCCCTGTTGTGGTACCTATTTTCCCAAGTAGTAGCGCACTCTCTACCAACCCCGGTGATCCAATCACCTTCACCCAATACATCCAACAACCTGTTATCAATACGATTGCTGTACAAACAACAGTATCGGTTCCAGATGGTGGAACGGTGTTAATGGGTGGTATCAAGCGCTTGTCAGAATCTAGAAATGAATATGGCCCGCCAGTTTTAAGTAAGATTCCTTACCTGAATAGGCTTTTCAGAAATAACTCTTACGGAAGAGAAGCTGAAAGCTTGCTGATCATGGTAACCCCTAGGATTATCATTCAAGAAGAAGAAGAGTTCTACCAGACTGGCTACAAGGCTCCACCAAATGTGAATCCTTAATCCTAGAAATCAAACTAAAAGGCGGGGTGCTTAATAGCACTCCGCCTTTTTCATTTAACACCAACTGTTCAAACAAAGTTCAACTAATTGTTTTAACAACATTTAATGCCTTGTTATTGTTTCTGTAAAGCACAACAAAAAGGCACACTATCATTAAAATAAAAGCCCAAACATAACACCCATAAACCTGGGCTTCCTTGGCAAAATCATCTTCGAGAAGGCCCGTGCTTGTAAGAGTCATCAACAAAGTTGCACCAACAATCGTAAAAGCAGGCAGAATATAGTTGGTTTTAGCTTTCAGGCATGTTGCAAGAAAATAGCATAGAACAGCAAAAGGTAAAATTAATGTGACACAATGATGCTTCCATGTTCGTTCACTAAACAAAAGCATTCCAAGTACAATGATTCCAAATTCTGCAGCTAAGGCCCAACCACCACGGTTTTTCTCAGGCGTTCTACAACATAGAATCACACCTAAAGCAAAAAGCCCAAGAGAGGCCTTTAGAACTAATCGAATAATCGGAACTGGAAGATCGACCACATTATGATATTCCAATGGGGTATAAACCCCCTCCACATAATCAGAAAAGGAGGGACTGTGAGTAAAAATTCTATACATAAGACCAGGCAAAGACTGGTTATTGTGTTCGCTCCAAACTTTCCCCTCAACAACAAACGGATAAACCATCTCGGTATACCAAGAATAAAGCTGCTTCTGGTTTTCTTCAAACCCCAGAACTAAACTTGGAAATACTCCAGGCCAAAGGAACAACATAAGTCCTAAGATGATTCCAAAAAGCATGTTCCATGATCGCTTCCAAAAGAAATAGGGGATGAACAGCGCAGGTGTCACTTTGCAAGCTATCGCCAATCCGATGCATATACCCCCAGCAACATCCCAGCGAAGAGTGTAAAGATGTAAACCAGCAATCACAGCAAACAGAATAAAAATGTTCACATTTCCATGCTGTAAATCACCGGTGATCGGTCGCAGAGCCAGCAATACCGTCAATGCCTGCGCCCATAAGGGAAAGGCCATTCCATTCTTCTCAATAAAATTAAATATCCAATGAAAACAAAAAATGATCATTGCTACCTTCATGTAATACCAAAGCAATGCCATTACCATTGGTGGCATCTTAGCTAGGGGATAAAGCAGAATTGCCATGATTGGGGGATTTGGATACTGATACTTTTGGGAAAGATCTTCCCCAGTATCTAGGCCAAGGATCTGAGGCTGCCAGCGCTGGATCGCTGATCGCTTTTCTGACACTTTCATGGCATATTTGATGCTTTGGCCTACAAAAAACAGAGTAAGAAATATTAAAAACCAAGCCTTGGCACTTAAACCAAACCATAACTTGGGTTCTAATACTGGCGGAATTTCCTTTGCTTCCATGCCCAAATGACTCTCCTTATTAACGATAAAATTGGTAAGATAGGTTAAGGTAACGTCAAAGAAGAGGTTTGGGCAATATCAACCCTTGGAAATAATTTCACCAAGCTTCACATGGGCAAGACTCTCGAAACGATTTTTGCTACATTTACCAAACTTGAACTTTCGAAATTTAACCCCCGATTGCAGGATTAACCATGATTTCTAGTCTAATTTTGATTTTTTCCCTCTCGCATCTTACAGTCCATCAAGAATCTAAGGCGCCTTATTCGCCTATCATTTCGAAAGAATCCGATGAGGCGCAAAAAGCATTGGGTGGATTTAAAGTCCCTAAAGGTTTCAATCTTGGCCTATTTGCTGCAGAACCTCATCTAGCTAATCCTGTTGCGTTTACCATTGATCATAAAAATCGATTTTTCGTTGTTGAAACTTTTCGCTTGCATACCGGAGCATTGGACATTCGTAGCTATATGAAGTGGCTGGATGATGATCTTGGATTAAAATCTGTCGAAGATCGTACTAAACTCCTTCAGAAGATCGCTGCTGAAAAACCGCACGACTTTCAAAAAGATCACGATCGCATTAAAATCGTCATTGACCGCGATGGTGATGGTAAAGCTGATTTTTCTGAAGTTTATGCAGATGGTTTCAATAGCATCCCCGCAGGAATCGCTGCAGGCATTCTGGTTAGTGGCAATAAAACATGGTTCACTTGCATCCCAGACCTTTGGTTACTTCAAGATACACAAAATAAAGGCAAAGCCGACTCGAGAACCTCTTTGCATAACGGATTCGGCGTTCATATCGCTTTCATTGGCCACGATTTGCATGGCTTAACCATGGGTATGGATGGAAAAATTTACTTCAGTATTGGCGATAGAGGCACCAATATCACCAATCCTAAAAACAAAATAAACCTGCCCAACATGGGTGCTGTTTTTCGTTGTGACCAAGACGGATCAAACCTCGAAGTGTTCTACAAAGGGCTCAGAAATCCGCAGGAACTTGCCTTTGACGCTTATGGCAACTTATTCACGGTCGACAACAATTCAGATGGGGGCGATCAGGCTCGAGCTACTTATTTAGTTGAAGGCGGAGACAGCGGCTGGAGATTTGGTTACCAATTCATTGAAAAACCAAATGCCCGAGGCCCATGGAACTCTGAAGGCCTTTGGAAGCCTCGCTTTCAAGGCCAACCAAACTACATCATTCCTCCTATGATCAACATGAGCTCTGGCCCCTCAGGCCTAGTTTACTACCCTGGTACTGGGTTCTCAAAAGAATACGACAACCACTTTTTCCTTTGCGATTTCAGAGGCGCGCCTGCCAATAGTGGCATCTGGTCCTTTTCCTTTAAAAAGGACGGTGCGGGATTTTCTATGCAAAATCCTAAACAATTCCTCTGGTCGATCCTTGCAACTGATGTTGATTTTGGCCCGGATGGCAGCATGTATGTTTCAGATTGGGTCAATGGCTGGAACAAACCAGGCAAAGGAAGAATCTACAAGCTTTCAGATGAAAAAGAATCTTCAAGCACTATTACAAAAGAAGTCAAAACATTATTGGGAGAGGGTTTTGAAAACCGTTCTGATAACGAACTGATAAAGTTACTTGAACATGTTGACCTTCGGGTTCGCAGGGAATCACAATTTGCACTTGCTGCAAAAGGCTCAAGCTCCATAACTAAATTTGCTTCGGTCGCCAAAGGCGAAAGCTCACTATTTTCCAGAATGCATGCCATCTGGGGCCTTGGCCAAATTGGCAGGAAAGACGGCGCTTCCGTGATCCCAGTGCTGTTGCCTTTGCTTGAAGATAAAGACCCTGAAATTCGAGCTCAATCCGCAAAAGTGCTAGGCGAGCTTCGTGCAAAAGAAGCCCGCAAGCCTCTGCTTGCAATGCTAAATGATTCGGAACCCAGAGCACAATTTTTTGCATCCCAAGCGTTGGTAAAACTGCCCTCAATTGAAAATCTACCAGGGCTAATTGCTCTGCTTGATAAAAACCAGAACAAAGATGTTTACATTCGCCATGGTTGCGTAGTTGCACTTGCTGCGATCAACGACGCCAAGGCATTAGCAGGATATTCAAAAAACAGTTCGCTTGGAATTCGAATGGGGGCAACTCTTGCATTAAGGCAGCTTGAAAGCGAAGAAATAAGTAACTTTTTAACTGATACAAATCAAGAAATAGCAGACGAAGCAGCCCGAGCAATCTACGACATCCCAATTACAACATCCCTAAATGATTTAGCAAAAACAATTACTGTTGGTAATACAAAAACAACACATAACCTGCGAAGAGTTCTAGCTGCAAATCGAAGAATTGGAACAAAGCAAAACGCATTAGAAATTGCAAAGATAGCCGCTAGCCCGCAAACCCCTGTTGAAATACGAATGGAAGCCTTGGAGCATCTTGAAAAATGGGGTGATGAGGCTAAAAGAGATTTCGTTACAGGCTTAGCTCGACCGACACAGGCTGCAAATAAAGCCGACGCAATCATTGCACTAAAAACGAACCTGCCGGCTCTTCTTGGCGCAGAAACAAAGATAAGCAAAGAAACTATCCGAGTGGCCGCATCTCTTAAAATAGATGAGATTATTCCAGAATTAATCGCATCCCTAAAAAACAATTCTCTTGATGGAAAATTTAGAGCGGATTCACTTAAAGCTCTTACTTCCTTGAAGGCCCCGGAAATAAAATCTCTTACTGAAACGGCTTTGACCGATTCTTCAGATCTAGTGCGAGCTGAGGCCATTCGTATTTATTCCAAGATTGAACCAACTTACGCTGAAAAAACTGCAGATACGATCCTTAAAAAAGGGTCATTAAAAGAACAACAAGCTCTTATTGGAATTCTTGGAGAATCCAAAAGCCCCTTATCAAAGAGCAAACTGAAAAGTTTGGTGCAGGAAGCAATATCGGGAAAAACCCCACCTGGAATTCTCCTTGAAATTGGTGAGGCGGGTTTAAAAGCAGGCGTTGAAGATTCCAAATCCTTAATTCAAGAAGATATAACCAAGCCAAATCCAATGGCTTTTGCACTTGAAGGGGGAGACAAAGAAGCAGGGAAAACTATTTTCTTCCAAAAAATAGCCGTCGCATGTCTTAGATGCCATAAACTTGAAGGGCAGGGGGGAGATGTTGGCCCAGAACTTAACGGAATAGGAGGCAAACAAAAACGCGACTACCTGCTTGAATCGATTATATTGCCCGAAAAAAACATAGCCAAAGGCTTTGAATCATTAATCATTGTGCTATCGAATGGCAAAACCTTGACCGGTATTTTAAAACAGGACAAACCTAATGAAATTGTCTTAATGGATTTCGAAGGAAAATTGATGACGGTAAAAAAAGCTGACATCGAAGAAAAGAAAATAGGCAAGTCTGCCATGCCTGCTGACCTTTACAAACAATTAAGCAAGCAAGAACTCAGAGATTTAGTAGAGTATCTAGCTAGTCTAAAACAGTAAGCTTAAGGAAAAGGATGCTAAAGAGAGATCTAATTCTTGGGACAGCAGGCCACATTGACCATGGAAAAACAAGCCTTGTAAAAGCACTTACAGGGGTTGATTGCGATCGATTGCCTGAAGAAAAAGCTCGGGGCATTACCATTGATCTGGGCTTTGCAAATCTTGATTTGCCAGGCTTCCGAATTGGAATTGTCGATGTTCCTGGTCATGAAAAATTCATCAAGAATATGCTTGCTGGGGCCACTGGCTTTGATATTGCTCTAATTATTATTGCAGCAGACGATTCCGTGATGCCTCAAACAAGAGAGCATTTAGAAATACTTAAATTTTTAAAAATCAAACATGCGATTGTAGCTTTGACCAAATGTGATCTTGGTGATTCAGACACACTCGAAGTCGTGGAAATGGAAATCCGCGAACTGCTTGAGGGGTCATTCTTTGAAAACGCTCCGATAATTCAAACGTCAGCTACTACGGGGAAGGGAATAACAGAACTTAAGGACAAAATTGCTGAGATTTGCTCTGGTATTGAGGCAAAAAAAACGCAGCAATTTTTCCGTCTGCCAATTGATCGATCCTTTGCAATTCACGGCTACGGGGCAGTTGTAACGGGAACGGTATATTCAGGCATAGTGAATGAGGGGGATGAGTTAGAACTTTTCCCTCAAAAAAAAATGGTCCGAGTTCGTTCATTGCAATCTCACGCAAAAAATGTCAAATCATCGACCGAGGGGCAGCGTTGCGCCATCAATTTGGCTGGAATCGACCATCATGAAGTAGTGAGGGGACAAGAACTTGCCACGCCTGGATCTTTGTTCCCAGCGAAAATTATTTCCGTGTTACTGCATTGCGCCAAGGATAGAAAAAAGCCATTAAAGCACCGATTGCCTGTCAGATTGCATCTGGGAACTTCTGAAATCCTCGGAACCTTATCCATATTGGAAGATGATACAATTGCACCGGGAAAACCCGGCCTGGCTCAATTGTTTTTAAAAGAACCCGTAACAGGTTCTTGGGGACAACCCTTTGTGATTCGAAATAGTTCAGCCACTGCAACACTTGGTGGCGGAAACATCATTCAACCTTTTGCTGGAAAAATTCGCAGGAGACATTCGCACTCCATTGAAATGCTAAATAATCTTGCATCAGGACCAGATATTTCAAAGCTTAAAGCGGCGGCATGGTTTGCAGGTTTTAAAGGAATCAATGAAGAATCATTGCCTCTGTTGACCGGTATTGATTCAAGCGCAATCAAAGAACAATTAAAAGTCGGACTAGCAGATCGAGTGCTATTTGAAATCAATACATCCACGGGCAAAAAAAAGCTTATAGACAATCAATTGATCACTGATTTAAAATCAAAAATCATCACAACACTTGAATCTCTCCATTTAGAAAACCCATTATTATCTACACATGAACGCCAACGAATCACCATGGAATTAGCCTACGTGGGTGACGACCAATTGGTTCAGGATTTGATTGACCAGATGATCGAGAAAAAAATCTTGACTGGAAACAAAAGACGGATTGGGCTAACTGCTTTCAAACCAAAGTTATCAAACAATCAAAGAAAAATATTAGAGAAAATCCACACCGCTTATCAAGAAGCAAAGTTCGCTCCGCCTACCATGGAAGACTTCATCAATCACCTTGGAGGGCAAAAAATTCAATTGCAAGAACTTTTCAACCTTTGCGTTCTCGAAGGAAAATTAGTCTTCCTACAAGACAATCTATACCTCGAATACGAGGTCGAACATGAAATGCGGTGCACCGTTTCAAACGCGCTTGAAAATGGTAAAGGTTTAACTGTTGCGGAAATACGAGATTTGTTAAAAACTTCACGAAAATATGCTGTGCCTTTCTGTGAACATCTCGATAAGATCGGAACAACAAGAAGGGAAGGTGACCTAAGGTTCCTTCCCTTAAATCAGCTAAATAGCCAGCAAGAAAACTTAGATCATGACCAATAAAAACCTCCGAAGTCTGCCAGCAGTACATGTTATTCTTAAAACAA
>CAMDHK010000020.1 GCA_945897965.1 Candidatus Kuenenia stuttgartensis
GAATTAATCATGGCAGGGGTGAAAGATCATCATCCATTGATTGGCTCATGCTTGGATACCGGTCACCTTATCCGATCTGCCCAATTGGGGAAAAATCTTGATCCAGCAACTGAAGTTCGAACCATGGGTAAACGAAACTTTGGAATGCATCTTAAAGATCACGATAATAAAAAACACACCGATGTGGTTTTTGGCAAGGGTGTTCTGGATGTGGATTCGGTGCTCAAGGCGTTGAGTGATGTTGGTTTTAGCGGTATGATTAGTATCGAATATGAAGCTAATCCTCAAGACCCATCGCCAGATCTTAAGGCGTGCATCGATATCTTTAACACCGCAGTAAAAAAGATTTCTTGATCAACTATTTTGGGAAGAGAATATGGCTTTTAACTTGCCTGTTGAACAGATTGAAGAGCTTAGGAATACCAAGTACAACGCTACAGTTGTTGAATTAAAAAAAGCTCATTCTGACTTGATGATTGTTCGGGTGAAACCGGATAAGGCTATAAGGCCACATCGTGCTGGTCAGTATACTTTGCTTGGTTTGGGTTACTGGGAAGGTCGATATCCTGGTTGCCAAGAAGAGTCTATTCCTGAAGAAGAGTTGACGAAACTTGCAAGGCGGGCATATTCTCTTTCTAGTTCAATTCTCGCGCCTGATGGTTCATACATCAAGGCAGAAGAAAATGATTGGAACGAGTTTTATATTGTTTTGGTTCGGGAAACCGGGCGGGAGATTGCGCCTGCGCTGACCCCAAGGTTGTTTAATCTTGAAGTTGGGTCTAGACTTTTCATGGGTGAAAAAATTACCGGGCATTACAATCTTTCTCATGTAAAGCCTGATGATGATGTGATCTTTTTTTCGACCGGAACAGGTGAAGCCCCTCATAACTATATGGCTCTTGAGATGCTACGAAATAATCACCAAGGGAAGATTATTTCTGCTTGCTGTGTGCGCCTAGGGAAAGATCTTGGGTATCGCGAAGTTCATGATGTACTTATGAAGAAGGCTCCCAATTACAAATACATTCAACTTACAACCCGCGAAGGCGACCCTTCCAAGAAGCGTTATTTGCAAGATTTAGTCAGGTCTGGAGAACTTGAATCGATACTCGGTTCAAAACTTAATCCCGCAAAGACTCATGTTTATTTGTGTGGAAATCCCGCAATGATTGGGGCCCCGTTCAAACATCTGGAAACAGGTGTGCGAACTTACCCCCAACCTGAAGGGATCATCGAGCTTTTAGAATCCCGCGGTTTTAACGCAGATTTAGGCCATGGTCATGCCCCAGGCAATATTCATTTCGAAGAGTATTGGTCTTAGTCCAGAAGTTGGCTTTTTGGCTGTTGCTGCTTGGCGAAATAGCGAAGAATTGCATTTCCTAGGAATAATGAAATGGTTGACCAAGTCACCCCGGCAACCCACAGTAGCAATGTGTAGATGTTGGCGCCGCTAAGATCTTTGTTTAGCAGAATCCCCATCAAGAGTGGTATGGCGAGAAAGAAAATAGCGAGAGCTTTTTGTCTGGACTCCAGCATTCTTGCAAGGCAAAAAGCAGGCAGGATCAAAATTCCGAAATGTGCTTTGCTCGACATGGGAGAAAGCAAAAGCATTGCGCAAAGGATCATCGAAGCTTCAAGTGCAAATTGTGGCGAGCCTGTGGTGTTTAAGTTGCTAGGATTTCCTGGCCATCCCCAGCAAAATAAAGTCATTGCAGTGCCAAAGAGTACAAGGCCCATGAGGATAGGTTTTACTTTCGGGGATTGCGAGTCATCGGGCTCAATGATGACAGAGTATTTACCTTCTTTTGTTTCTATATGGGTTTGAGTGAATCTTTTTCCTGTACCTGCCAGCGATTGGTTATAAATGATTTCGCTACCCCAAGTTCCCGGTACAAAGTCAGGTTTGGTCATCGGGGCTAAAAACCGCTCAATAAAAATCATCGGTCTTGGTTTTCCTTCAGGCGGAAGGCCAAGAATAATGTCTGGGATGAAGTTGCAAAACAAGAAGCCTACTACAAATGCCATAATAGCTTTCCACCTGAACCTGTAGATCAGATATGGAAGAAATAAAAGTGGAGTCAGTTTGCAGGCCGCAGCTATTCCTAATAATATGCCACCATTGATATCTTTAGCTTTTGATAGTTGCAGGCATCCGAACAGGATTGTGCCAGCAATGATAACATCGAATTGTTGGTGGGATAGGCAGTTGAGAAAGTAAGTGGTAACGCAAATTAAGCCTATGATAAAAGCGATCCAGCCGAATTTTTCGTTTGATGCAAAAACAGACTTACTTATTTTCCAAGCGCTATCGATTGCCAGAACAAAGAAAAAAATGTTGATGGTTCCCCAACTTAGTCTGGAGAGCCATTGGGGGAGCGAGTTGAATGGAATGCAAATAAATGCCATCCAAGGTGGATACATGAAGACTGAACCTTCATGGTAAATATCTTCGCCTTGAAGTAAAAGTTTAGCGTAAGTTTTGAAAACGAGGTCAAACTCGGAGTTGGTGCGGAGAAATATCGGGGAAGCAGCAGCGATAAGCAAAATCATACTGATGGAAAAAAGTAAGATTCTTCTTTTTAAAGACACAGTTTTGTGATTCGAATGGGTCGGTATAATAGTTGACATCCAAAACCATCCGGTTTATTAGGGCTTCCTAGAGGAAGTCATTTTTGGTCTTGTATTCAAATACAATAAATTGAAAAATCTAGCAATAGAATGAATGGCATAAGTTGTTTGATGTTTTTTACTTGATAGGATATAAACAGATAATCGTTTGGATGGGATTAGTCATAATGATTTTTTGAGGGGTCAATGGGTTCGCAAGCTAGATTACCATTTGAAAAAGAAATATACGCGCTGGAGGATCTTCTTTCATCATTGGAAGTTAAGGAAGGTTCAGATATTGCAAACAGTGAAGAGATCCGTCGTATTCGAAAAGAAGTTGCCAGCCTTAAAAAAGTAAAATTTGGCAACCTGACTTCTTGGGAGACAGTTTTAGTTTCCCGCCATCCTGACCGACCTCAGATGATGGATTATGTGGAAATGATTTTTGATGACTTTGTTGAATTGCATGGCGACCGTGCCTTTGGTGATGATCGTGCGCTTCGAACCGGATTCGCAAGAATTGGCGAGCATCGCGTTTTGTTGGTTGGTCATCAAAAAGGTCATACTTTGCAAGAGCGCAGAGAATGCATGTATGGTTGTGCCCATCCCGAAGGTTATAGAAAAGCTTTGAAGAATATGAAGTTAGCAGAGAAGTTTGGTCTGCCGATCATTTGCCTTATTGATACTCCTGGGGCTTTCCCGGGCATAGGTGCCGAAGAGCGCGGTCAGTCTTCGCTGATCGCTGCCAACATTCTTGAAATGTCATGCCTCAAGACCCCGGTAATTTGTGTGGTCATTGGGGAAGGTGGTTCGGGCGGTGCTTTGGGGATTGGGGTTGGCGACAAGGTTTGTATGCTTGAGTTTTCTTATTACTCTGTGATCAGTCCGGAGGGGTGTGCTGGTATTCTTTGGAAAGCCGCCACTGAGATTACTAAACCAATCGCCGCTGATGCTTTAAAGCTGACCTCGAAAGAGTTGTCAAAGTTGGGGATCGTGGATGCAGTTATTCCAGAACCATTGGGCGGTGCGCATCGAGACCCCAAGGAAATGTCGAACACATTGAAGTCATATTTGCTTCGGTACCTTGGAGAGTTACTACAACTTCCCGTTGATGAGTTGCTTGAAAAGCGGTACCAAAAATTCCGCAACATGGGTGTCTTGTTGGAAGGTAATTCACAAGAGCAATCTGTTGGCTCTGCGTGATATCTTTCGTTCCTATCTGATTCATAAAAGAATTTGAAGCTATACCACGAATGAAACATAAGATCCGTTATCGGACGCTGCAGGAAGGCAGGATTTGCCGGGATCTTATAATAGCAACGTCCGATAACGGCTGTTATGTTTCCTTTAAGCTATATAGCCTTTTTGGCTCTTTTGCCCTTTGTTTTCAGCCGTTTCAAGCGATATCACTAAGAATATATTGTTGTTGGCCCAGGCCGCTCTTGTGGGTATATTGTGGACTGTTCTCCACTGTTTTTTTCTGCCCTCCTTAGGATCTGTCCAACATGAATTCAAACAAAACTCCTAACGACGATCGCAAAGTTTTAAGCGTTGGTATGATCGGCCTCGGGATGATTTTTGATGAAACTTACAAGCCAGTTTTTCTGGAGTTGGCTAACTCGCCTCTTTACTCCCCTGCTACCGGGCCTGTCGATATTCGTTGGACAGCGGCTGCAACCCGTACCGGAACCAGGGGGCAAAATTATCTCCAGCAGTTAAAGAACCTTATTCCTCCTTTTGAAAATTGCCATGGCGATGACGCTATTCAAAAACTGCTCGCATCCAATGTTGATATGGTCTGTGTTGCAACGCCAGATGACCGGCATTTTGAAGCTGCGAAAATGGCCCTCCTTGCGGGCAAACATGTCTTAATCGAAAAGCCATCCGTTCTAACGCTTAAAGAATTGGAGCAACTTCAAGAAATTGCTGATCAAAAGAAAGTTCTCGCCAAAGTTGTTTATCACAAACTTGCCGACCCCGATCATAAGAAATTGCGGACTCACTATGCGGATTCCGTTTTTCGTCATATTAATAATGGCTACTGCTCTTTGCTCGAACCTAAATCAATCAGTGGAAAACAATTTGCAGAATGGATAGTCGGGAGGAATCCGGGTACATATGTTGCGGTACATTATATCAAGTTGATTGATTTTACATTCGGGCCTGAAAGCGTTCAACCCGGCTGGGAGTTGATCCGCATTAATGCAACAGGCCAGAGGGGTTTGGTCGGAAATGCAGATGGGCCAACCTGGGATTCTTGCCAGCTTCAAATCACCTATAGGCACCCAGATAATCGTGAGGCGACTTTTGATATTCATACTAGTTGGGTGATGCCTGATAATTTCCCTGGGTATGTGGAGCAAGAAGTTCAATTTCGTTTTGATAACGCTATTTGGAATGCCCATCAACGAAAACGTGGGGTCGAAATGGCAATTGAAGATCGCACTCCCAATGAACTTAAGAACACTCCCAATTACCATTACAATGGTTCTTTTTTAGAGCCTTGGGGTAAACGCAGTCAGCGTGGTTATGGTTTAGAGATCATTCATCGTTTTTTTGAAGAGGTGGCTTTTGTTGAGTTTGCAGGCCCCGCTCTAAATCGGGATGAAAGATTGCAATCGATGAAAGATCTTTCTTACAATGATCTCAGTGCAGATCGAAATACGGTTGCGATTGTTCAGGCGATGGAGGCGATTTTATCTGAGCATGTTTTGGGCAATCCGGGGGCCCAAGTTTTGGTAAATGGCCCAGATGGTGGATTAGTCTTATATCGGCCTGGTAAATCCGAGCATTTGATTCTGCATGCTTCGAAAGTTTAAGGCTTGATGATATATAGTTTACATCTGTACTTGCCAAGGAATTACAGCTATTCTGTAATAGTTATATTAAGTCCTTTTAAAGGAAATTGTTCATGATTAAATCCATTCATCATCCGGGTGAAAATAGCTCGAATGAAATTCGTAATCAGTTGGTGAACATTGAACCAAAATCTTTGCGTACCTTTACCCCAAGCCAGGCGATTTTAGCGAAAAGTGCTGGTTCATTTCACTGGACTCCTGAAGGGAGAAAACTTTACGACTTCACTTCCGGTGTACTGGTGGCGAATCTTGGGCATAACCCAGTTCGATGGACAAAAAGGTTTTTTGAATTGATGGGCTGGAGCAATCTTGGTGGTGCCAATGACTCCGATGGTTATTTTCCTGCCGTCACCATGACCGCATACAATGCTGCAACTCCAATCGAAATTCAGGCTAGTGAAAAATTGCTAGCATTAATGCGGGTTCACCCTGTTGGCTCGAGAATGCAGCAGGTTCTTTGGGCAGCTTCGGGGTCTGAGGGAATTCAAAAGGCTTTGTGGGCAGCGATGGCAAAGGATAAAAATCGCGATATGATCATCGCAACCCGCTATGGGTTTCATGGTAAAAAAGGTTTGTCCAACGCAATCACCGGCACCGAAAATGATAAGGAACGCGACCCCAGGGTTAAATTTATTTCATTCCCTATGTGTGAATGTAATGATCTTTCAATGAGGGATAATCCTTTTGATTTTTCACATTACCAAAAAGAATTGGATGCGCTTTGGCATCAATATGGAAGAAAACTTGGGACATTGATCACCGAGCCTTATTTGGGTGGCGGCGGTTCTTATCACCCCCCCAAAGAATATCTTCAGATGCTCGTTCGTTTTTGCAGAGAGAAGGATATCGTTTTTATTCTTGATGAAGTGCAGGCTAATTTTGGCCGCACTAGCCAAAACTTCGCTTACGAAAACTATGGCATTGAACCCGATATTGTTGTTCTGGGTAAAGGCTTGGGGAATGGTGTTCCCGTGGCTGCAGTGGTAGGCAGAAAAGATTTGTTTGATTGTTTGGATTATGGTGAAGCATCGGATACTTGGAGTGCCAATCCGCTTTGTTGTGCCGCGGTGATAGCAACCCTTGAGGAATTTGAAAACGGTAAAGTCCTCGAGCATTCTCGCAAAGTTTCTGCCATTATTGAGGAAGGCTTGATTGCCCTTAAAAAGGATCTGCCTTTTGTTGCGAATGTGCGTGGCGAAAAAGGTGGCATGGTGTGGGGTGTTGAGATGGCGGATTGGGCCGGCAAAAATTCCCATGCATGGGCTTGCGCCATGGTTGAAGCTTGTTACCGTGGGGATATCAATGGCGATGGAATTCATATTCTTGGGCCGTTAGCTCGGAAGGTGGTCAGGATATCTCCCCCGCTTACTCTTTCACTGGCAGAAGCTGCTGCCTCAATGAAATTATTGCATAAGCTTCTAGCGCCTTTGGTTGAACATAATGTTGATCACGGGGCCGCCATTATTGCCTCCGTTGCGGGTGGGCTCTAAATTAGTCCACTATCTCTATGGGATTTACTCATGCCTGTTGAATTGTTTCTTCATCCCTTGTTTGGTAGTGCTGGTGTTCATTGGCTTGACCAGATTCTTAATTCCTTCGCAGCTAATTTTTCTGAGGGGTCTTTCTTTAACCAAGTGTTCAACCTTAGGGCGATGCTTGCGCTTGCGCTTGTTAGTTTAACTTGTGGCGCAGTAGGTTCCATGGTCGTTGGCAGTAGGATGGCTTTTTTTAGCGATGCCCTGGCTCATTGTGCTTTTGCGGGTGTAAGTTTGGGCTATGTTATTTTTGAACTGTTTATTCTTGGTGCCCGACCTAAGGAAGAATTCTGGGAATGGGTTACTCCGATCATGGTTGTTTTTGGTATCGCAGTAGGCGCTGGTATTGCCTATGTCAGGGGCCAAACCGGGTTGGCTAGCGACACCGTGATTGGTGTTTTCTTTGCTTTTTCTCTCGGCTTCGCCGCCATGCTTAAAAATATTATCAATGATCGTAGCGTTTTTAGTCTGGAAGATTTTCTATTCGGCGACCCGCTCTTTGTAAGTGCACCCGAGATTTTATACATGGCAGGGTTGGCTGTTTTTACTTGGGTTTTCTTGTTCTTCTTTTATAACCGAATGGTCTTTAGTAGTTTCAATAGCAGTCTTGCATTGTCAAGGCGTTACCCAGTCAATCTTCTTTATTATCTGTTTGTGATTTTGTTGGCATTGATTGTGAATCTTTGCTTAAGGTATGTGGGTGTGCTTTTGATCAATGCGCTATTGATTGTTCCCGCTGCAACAGCCTTCAACCTTGGAAGAAATTTGCGTGAAGTTTTCTGGATTACGGTTCTATTGAGTGTGTTTGTATGTCTTGCAGGATTGGGTGCCAGTTGGGAGTTGCAAGTTCGTTCAGGCATTAAGTTTGGGGTTTCAGGTACGATCGTAATGCTGGGTGTTGGGTTGTTTTTTTGCTCGATGATCATCGGGAAATTAAAGTCCGCATCTTAATAATTTGATATTAATTCAATCAGCTCCTTGATTCCAGCACCGATCTAATCGACAATGGACACAATAATGGTTGGGGAAAGTTTCCTGCCATATTAATTTTTATATACGGGATAAAAGAAACAGTGGATAGTTCTCAAGCGCTCGATAAAATTAAAGACTTCATTTTGATTTTTACCAGTATCTTTTATGAAGCTTTACCGTTCATTGTTATTGGATCTTTGCTTGCAGGGCTTCTTGAAGAATTGCTGCCTCAAAAATTGATCGCAAGGCTTCTTCCTCGAAACAGATTTTTTGCGATTTTAATTGGTGGTCTTCTCGGGTTGATTTTTCCCATGTGCGAGTGTGGCATTATCCCGGTAATGCGCAGATTGTTGCGCAAAGGCCTGCCTTTAAGTTGTTGCATTGCTTACCTTCTTGCGGGCCCAATCATTAATCCCCTCGTTTTACTTAGTACTTATGTCGCTTTTGATGGCATGGAGAATGCCACCGAAAACGGCACTCTTGCTTTTCAAATGGGTGGGCTTGCAATGGTCTTAACTCGTATGGGAATGGCTTATCTTGTTGCAGTTGGAACAAGTCTGATTGTTGATCGTCTTTATCAAAAACATGGTGATGACCTTCTTCTTCCTTTGGCAAAACCCCCCGCTAAAAGTAAGTTATCGCTTGATGTGGTTGAGGGTGAGGAAGCGGATAACAAAGGCAGTATGAATTGGTTTGCTCGTGCTTCCAGAATTTCGGAAACTGCACTCCACGATTTCATTGATATCACGGTTTTTCTTACCATCGGGGCCTTGCTTGCAGCTTTCACCCGCATTTGGCTTACTCACGATGCGATTTCTGAACTTTCCCGTTCCCATATTATTCTTGCGGTGCTTTTGATGATGGCCCTTGCGGTTGTCCTTTGCTTATGCAGCGAAGCCGATGCTTTTGTTGCTGCGAGCTTTGTTACTTTAAGGCCAGCAGCTAAAGCTGGCTTCCTTGTACTTGGCCCAATGCTCGATCTTAAACTTTACATGATGTATACAAGGGTGTTTAAACCCAGGTTAATTTGGACTATAATTATTTCAGTGGTAATTCAGGTTTTTGTTTACACCATGCTTTTGCATGTCCTTTGGGAAAACCTTGGACCAAAGTTCTTCTTTCCCAAAACAGATTCTATAACTTCAACCTCCAGGTGAACCTGTGGCTAATGAACATCACCACCACGATAATGCGACCGAATATTACATCGAGCAATTGATCGGGATTGGTATTTCACTTTCAATCGCCTATGTTTGCATCATGCTTTGGTGGCCCTTCCCCATCTATGGTGGCGATGGGCAAATAATTTCCTATGGCAGGAAATTGTCGATTATCTTGCATCCCAAGTTTCATTTCTGGGTTTTGACAGGCAGCATTATTCTTTTGGGATTTGTTTCGGTCCGGATAATCGCTTTATGGCTCGAATCGGGTAAATTAAAATCAGATAATAAGCATGTGCATGGCCCAGATTGCGATCATGAACATAAACTTGAGCATGATCACAAGCATGTGCATGGTCCCGATTGCGATCATGGTCACGAACATGAGCACAAGCATGTGCATGGTCCTGATTGCAACCATGAACATAATGATGAATCTTCGGGACATGAGGATTGTGGTCACGATCATAGCCATGGTTCTGCACCAGTTCGATTTATTGTGCTATTGCTTCCAATCGTTTTATTTTTTCTTAATGTTCCTAACGAAGTATTCAGCAATGTTAAGGGCGTAGATCTTTCGCAATTTGGTGAGGTCGGTGCTGTAGCTGAAAAAGGAATTGACTTTAATGTTGGTTTTTTGCAGTTGGAAATGGCTTCCATGACGCAAGAAAGTAGAAATCATTATGAAGGCAAAACAGTTCGGTTGATAGGTAAGTATGTGGGTGAAGAAGAAAAGCGTTTTTCACTCATCCGTTTTAAAATTAACTGTTGTGCTGCGGATGCGGTGCCACTTAATGCGGTGATGATGGTTGACCCGAACTCCCCTGAAAAGCTTGCATGGAAAAAGTATGCAAACAAATGGGTTCAAGTGACAGGGCGAGTGCATTTTCTTAAACGAAAAGATAATGAACAATACATGACTGCCTTGGTTTTATACCCCGATACAGAACATAAACTTAACGATGATCTGGTCAAAGTTGTACCGCAAGATTCCAACCCCTACGCTAATTAGTTTGCGATCAGATTTGCTTGCATAGTTGAAATTTCAGCACTTTTGGAGTTTTTATGAACCTTAAGAACTTGGTGTTCGTTTTGCTTTTCAGTTTTATCGCAGTAACGGGCAGGCTTTTCTCCTGTCCGTTTTGCACCATGCAGGGCCAAACCCTTGTAGGGGAAGTCAATCAAGCTAGTATGGTTCTTTTTGGTACTTTGAAAAATGCCAAGATTGGTAATGCTGATGGCGCCGATGGTAGCACTGATTTTGAAGTCGAAAAAGTCATCAAAGATCATGCCATTCGTGGTGGTAAAAAAACACTGACCCTTCCCCGTTATGTTCCGCCAGACAAAGATGGAAAATATAAGTTTCTCCTGTTTTGTGAAGTATATAAGGATAAACTTGACCCCTATCGGGGAGTTGCAGTTCCCCCAGAAAGTGAGATTGTTGCTTACCTTCAAGGGGCCTTAGCTCTGAAAGATAGCCCCCTTCCAAAAAAGCTTGGGTTTTATTTTAACTATCTGGAAAACACAGATACTGAAATTTCAAACGATGCTTACAAAGAGTTTGGAAATGCGGGCTACAAGGAATTTGAACTGGCAGCAAAACTATTTTCTCGAGACAAAGTGATTTCTTGGCTTAAAAATTCCGCTACCCCATCCTTTAAAATGGGCCTTTACGCTTCGATTCTTGGGCATTGTGGCAAGCCAGAAGATGCGCAAATTCTTAAACAGTTGCTGGAAGATCCTGAAAAACAATCTGCAAGCGGTATCGATGGCGTGTTTGCTGCTTATGCAATGCTCAATCCCAAAGAGGGTTGGGAGTATCTTCTTGCGGTGATGAAAAATCCCAAGAAAGAGTTTTTATTTCGTTATGCTGGCCTACGGGCGGTCCGGTTTTTTCTGGAGTTTGCACCAGATTTGATTCCCAAGCAGAAACTTATTGAAGCGATTGTTTTGTTGCTGGATCAAGAAGACATATCCGACCTGGCAATTGAAGACATGCGGAAATGGAAAGTTTGGGATCAGGCGGACAAGGTTCTGGGCTTGCAAGAAAAAGATGCGTATAAGAAAATCCCAATTGTTCGTAGGGCCGTGCTGCGTTACGCATTGTCTTGCAAAGGAAGCCCCGCTGCCGATGATTTTGTTAAAAAGCAAAGGCTTGCGGATGCCCAAGGGGTTATGGATGCAGAGGAATTGCTTAAATTAGAGCAACCAACTCCTCCAGCGAAATAATTTCTTTGGATTGTTAATTGCTTAGTCCATGGAAGGACGATTTTGTTGCGAATTGCCCTGCTCTTTTTTACTGTCGTTTTGCTTACTGCGATTTCTGCGGGGGCAACTCTTGCCTGCAGTATTTGTGCTGGGTATGGGCAGTCGCTTTCTCTTCGGGAGCAGGCATTAAAATCAAATTCCAAGGTTGTTCTTTTCGGGATCATCACAAAATCAATACTTGAACTAGATGGGACCGGCAAAACTGAAATCGCAGTTCAGAAAAGTTTCATATTGCCGCCCGATTTTCAGCTACAGCCTTCTATTTCCATCAAGCAATATCTGCCTTTTGATGCCAATGCTTACAATGGGATCTTGTTGTTTGCGGATAACTCCAAAGGGCAGCTAGATGTGTTTCGTGGTGTTTCTATTCCATCAAAAGAAGTGTCTAATTATGCAGCAGGAGCACTAGGGGCGACATCTTTGAAGGGCCCTGCTCTACTTGATTTTTATCTTCCTTTTTTGCAATCATCTTCTAAAGAAATAGCCTCTGATGCCTTTTTAGAATTCGCAAAAGCTTCTGATTCTACACTTGTTGAGTTTTCGAAAAAAATGAATCCAGCCCTTTTAAAAAGTTGGATTCTCGACCCTAAGGTGCCTGAAGATCGACTAGGTTTGTACGCTTTTCTTTTAGGCGGTTGCGGTCGTGATGCAGATATTAGTTTTTTGCTTGAAATGCTTAAGTCGCAGGATTCCAGGGCACAGGCTGCTTTTGATGGAGCAATGGTCGCTTTGATACGGTTGCATCCCGACAAGGGTTGGAAGGCACTTGATGGCTTTTTAAAGGCTGATGATACGCCATTGCAAACAAGACTTTCGTGTATTCGATCTATCAAAGTTGCCGGCGAAATAATGCAAGACAAATCAGACAAGGTTGAAATTTTCAAAGCATTAAATATTGCGTTGAAGCAAGGGGAACTTGCGGATCTTGCAATTGAAGAATTACGAAAGATGAAGTACTGGGGTTTTACCCAAGAGATACTAAATATTTATGGAACCAAGGGGTACACCGCACCTGTAATGAAGCGGGCATTTCTTCGCTATGCGCTGACTGCGCCTAAGGATCCCGTGATCGAAAAGTTTTTGGCTCAACTCGAAACTAAAGATTCCCAGATGATTCTTGAGGTAAAAGAATCCCTAGGATTGGTTCCATTAAAGCCTTGATCATCGGATTTATTTTAACTTAAGTTCTAAAACCGTGGCACTGTAAATATCAAGCCCACCCTGCCCCCCTGCTCTATCGGAAGCAAAATATAACTTCAAGCCATCCCTGCTTAGCGAAGGCGATTTTGTTCCGATTTTCCCTGTTGGATCTTTAAGATTGGAAACAGCTATTGGTTCTGCCCAGCCACCACTTAAGTTCTTGGTGCAAGAGAAAATTTCCGAGCGTCCATCAGCGGAAATTCCTTCAAGGAACATCAGGTTTCCTAATGGCGTGATGGTGGCGTGGTGAAATCCAATCGGGAGATCCTTGAGCGGTTCAGGGACATCAAAATTGCCTTCGGTTCCACTACCTTTGACACGCTTTGCAACCATCTGTTGCCAGCCTTCTTTGGTTTTTCTGCTGAAGTAAAGGGTAGATTGATCTTTGGTAAGCCAAGGGTGCATTTCATCAGCTTCAGTATCTAGAGCAAGAAGAGGTTTGCCTGGGTTGAAGGCGCGGTCTTCCATGTCTTTGCCTGGTTGATCCCTAAATGATCGGAATAAATCGAAGTTGTTGTTGAGCTTATCTTTTTTTGTTGCGTAGATGATGGTTTGCGGGAATTTACCTTCTTCGGTGAGAAAGCAACTACGATCATCTGCCTCGGTGTCAACATAAGCACCAATGGTTTCAGGGGTTCCCCACTTGCTAGTTTTTTTTAAGAACTTGGAGTAGTAAATAGAATACTTTCCTTTTTCGTCCTTCCGGGAGAAATAAAACCGTGGAGGATAAATCGTGCTTAATGAAGGAACTAAAAGTGGGTCGTCTTCGTCCATTTCAGTGTTGATTGGCATGGGCGTCAACTTTAGTGGGGCATCCGCTCCTTTGGCGTTTATGGGTGTGAAGATGGTTCCAAAAAACAAAATTATACTCATCAAGCTACTTAAGCGAATCATCTAAAAGCCTCCAGAAATCAGAACATAGAATCATAAATGATACTTAATCAGGCCAGCAAAGGTGGTATCCCTTGGTATTAACTTGAATACGGTAGAGCGAAACCCCAGCGGTAATATAGAGAATATTCCGGTCCTTGCCTGCGAAAATGCAATTTGATGAAGTTTCTGGCGTGTTTACAAAATCAATGATTTTGCCCATAGGGTTGAATACATAAACGCCTGTTTCTTTTCCTGTGCCTGCAGTAGCGAAAATATTCCCTTTTTCATCCACACACATTCCATCGATACCCCGGGATTTTCCAAAATCATGAAGGACTTTTTTTGTGTCAAGTGTGCCATCTTCAGCAATATTGAAGCACACCAATTGTTTGTTTCCTTGGGGGACGTTCTCTGCGATGTAGATTGTTTTTCCATCGGGGGAAATAACTATTCCGTTAGGTTTTTTGCATTCTTTGGTTGCGATAGAGACTTTTCCTGTGCTAGAGATCATGAATACGCTTTCGTGATCAAGTTCGCGTGGTTCTTTACCCACATAGCGCGGGTCGGTAAAGTAGATGCGGTTTTTTGAATCGATTACAAGATCGTTGGGGCTGTTGAATTTTTTTCCTTCAAAGTTGTCCGCGATGATGGTGATTTTTCCATCCTTTTCAGTTCTTGTGATTCTTCGATTGCCTCCGGTGTTTGCGCCTTCAGCAGCAACAAGCCTGCCCATGGAATCAAAATCTAGTCCGTTTGATCTTCCCCCTGGACTGCGGAATTCTGTGGTCACCTTGGTTGCAGGATCAAACTTCATGATTCGATTCCCGATATCAGAGAAGTAAACGCAGTGATCTTTTCCATAAGCTGGACCCTCGGTGAATTCCCCGCCTGTCCAGACTTTTTCCACTTTCGTGTTTGCTGAAAACATCAAACCTGATGAGAAAGTTTTATCCTGAGCGAAAGCTACAGTGGTAAGTAGGAATATAAGCAATGGTGCAATTTGACGCATTAAGAACCTCGGGTTGGAGTAAATTTTACTAATCAATTAGTTTTATTTAAACAGAAAACATGAAAGTGATCATTAAAAAATGATGAATCTGTAGAGTATATCTCATAAAGATAGAAATTGCTTTGAAGCTTCGACAATTTTATCTACGGAAGACATTGCGCCAACTCCAAGGTCGCCACATGCCAGAAGCTTTTCTTCGGGCTGCAGAACCCTTAGGTTTTTAGCCGAGAGATTAATGATTTCGCAGGCATGATCCGGATTACTGGGGGCAATGTTAAGCAAGCCATTTTCTTCCGCAATGAGTGCCAAATGCCTTGTGGTTGCAGGCTTTTGCCACATCAGGGTGTTCATTGCTGGCGCCAATATTACGGGTGTTGCAATGTCGCGGGCCCTCCAGATGGAAGTCAGGCAATTATCAGCCAACCCTAGTGCCATTTTCCCAAGAGTGTTGGCATCCAAAGGCGCAATGATGAATAGCCCTGCCCATTTTCTTAGTTCGATATGCAATACATTGTCTTCCCGAGAATATGCTAAATTTGGCCATTCGCTGGCATCGGTAAAAACGGAATCTCTTCCACAAATTGATTCAAGCTTTTCAGGTGAAACAAAATACTTTGCATGGTTGGTCATTACGATTTTGAGTTCGTGGTTTTCCTTGGTCAACCGGTTAGCAAGTTCTTCCATTTTGATTGCTGCAACAGAGCCTGTGACGCCCAGAAGGATTTTTGCCATTATTTTGCTTCCCAAATTTTCTCGATCGCATCGATAAGGCTTGTGGGTAGATCTTCCCGAGTAACGCATTGGTATTTAGAATTAATTGGGCCAATCCACGCTTTGATGGCTGCATCTTCTATCCGGTTTGCAACCACTAGGTTGGCGTTGGAATGGACCCTTGATTGCTCAGCAATTTGAATTAGTTTTTGCTCATCAATATTGGATTCGAGTTTAAACTTAACGAGGACACCTTTGAAATTCCAGATGGTTCTGAATTGGTCAATCAGTTTAGGCAGAGGCTTTAGCTTTAGCCATAATTCCTGATGGCCCCCTGATAACTTTTCATTGCCCGATGTTGCAATCGGGGTTTTGAAATCAGGTGTCTGAAATATACCCGCACAACTGTAATCGCTTACTGCTGCGGTCATGACGATTGCATCGTAAATGTTTTTGCAAGTTTCTTTTTCGAGTAGAAAGAGTAGATCATCGAAGGAATCAAATAGAATTGTTTCAATGTTTTGCTGGTTGGTTGCCAGATTTGGGTTACTTGTTAAAAGGCAAACCTGATGGCCTCGTTTTGCAGCTTCAAGCGCAAGAGTGTGGCCTGTAACGCCTTTGGCTAAGTTCGTGATTTTGCGTGCGGTATCAATAGCAACAGAGGTTGCACCAGCGGTTATAAGGAAGCGAGGCATAATGCAAAGGTACCCTTCTTGGATCCTGCGATATGCAATATTTTACTGAATGCGGGCAATATTGGCCTAGGGAATTAGGAACCAGCAGGGATGCGAACTTTTTCCGCAGAAGGTAGATTTAGTTTCATGATGTGGTTTTGCAGTTCGGATTCCGGAAGCTGAATGACTTCAATAAGTTTTTCGCGCAGGCTTCCTGGGCTCGGGTTTTCTCTAAGGATTTGCATGAAAGCAAGCAGCACCTTCTTATTTTCTGGAGTTGAATGCAACAAGTAATGCACCCAAGCCCAAGATTCGCGATACTCCGCACGATTCATTTTTCCTACTTCGTCCATGAGTTCAAGCCTGATTAAATCCGGTCTGAATTCATTGTTAAGATCTTTTCTTAAATGTTCAACATGCTGGCGGTTGATCCCTTTTTTGTCTGGGGACAATTCGTAATATTCTGCAAGGCCTTCGTCTAGCCATAAAGGGACATCTTTTAAAACGCTATGGAGAAGAGCATGGGTGAGTTCATGCCTTAAATCCTGTTGGACGCGTTCTCCCCAATAGGTGTAAATAAGTAAGTCTTCGGACCTGCCAACGCCCCGGGTCTGGGCGACAAAGAATGCCCTTCGCGAGGGTAGCTTTGGGTATTTTGAAACCATGAATTTGTCGTACTTTTCGCGATCTTCGAATAGATAAACTTGAATCATGGTTGAGGATTCAGGCAGTTTTAAATCGCTATAAACTTGATCCCTAAGCTTAGCGAGTTCATCAAAAAGAGGAAGATCTTTTTGGATTTCAAAGTCGCTGAGGAATACATAAGGGGCAACGCGGATGAGGAATTTGCCTGGCAAAATTGGAGAAGCCAATTGGTTTAATTCACTGTTTTCTTTTCCAACAGGTTGATTGGGATTGAAATTAAAGGTGGAGCAACCACTCGAAATCACGATGAACATCAGGAGTATGCTTAACAACCTTACAAAAATCAACTTTTCGAGCCCTTTTCGCAAAAGAAAATCTCTCTCAATGGGCAGGAAGCATAAGCAGGAATTGAGTTTAACGCAAGGCTAGTCGGTGGGTAAAAGTTAGGCAAGTGGTCTGCCTGAACGCTGGTTTTTAGCTATCTTTAAGCCCGTGAGTCTGCCTATTTTGCGCCACCAAGTTTTCCATGCAAAAGGCCCTTCAGTCCCCCATCTTAAATACTGCCTTAAAAAGCGCAACTTCTCTGTATTGCTGATTTGCTTGGAATTAACAAAGCTCGAGTTTAATCGGGCTAGGTTCTGCGCTTTCTTTTCATCAGAAAGGTGGGTGTGAGTGCGGACCCCGACTAGATCAACCAGCCATATTTTAACATCGCCCCCGTTTTCAGAAACCATAAGGTTTGGGGATTTTAAGTCGCGATGCGAAACCGAAAGATCATGCATTTTTCTTATCAAATGTCCAACTTTGTTTACAAGTACTTGTAGCGACTCCGTTTTTTTGGGTTCATCAAGTTGGTCGATTTTTAAAAGATACTTGGGGAGATCCATTACATCAGGTATTTCTTCGGTGATTATCACCCCATCCGCTTTTAATCCCAAAGTTTGTGTGTGCCACATTGCAAGAGGCCTAGGTGTTGGCAATTGTCTGTTGATAAGCGCATGTCCCATAGTCCAAGATCTTGAAGTGCCATCTGGCCTGAAAAGGGAAAGGAGTGGGTCAAGCATTTTGGTTGCAAATATTTTTTTGTAGATGATCTTTCTATCGATTGCGCCATCTTTGATTGTCATGGCAATCACTTCAGAGCTTTTGGATTTTTTGAGGATCTTTAAGCGTGGGCTATTCCCAGATTCGGTTTGAAGATTGACAAGATCGGTTAAGCAAGCTTTACCCAAGTCTGAAACATGATGGCCTTTAATTTTATTCTGCTTGAATTTTTTAAATCTGCGGTTGTTACCCATGCAGCGCAGGTCGAAACTTGACCAAAGTTTCAAGTTGGCATTTGATTCCAACGCCTTCATGATGAAGACCTGTTTTTTTAGCCAGTATTTATCATTAAAAGCAAAGGCATTTGCCCCTTCAAATTCGGTTACTTCTTTAATGTAATAGTCCCAAAGGCGCATTCGATCGGCAAGGTTTGCATGCAGAGCTGCCCACCTATCAAGCATCGCAAGATTTTCCAACCTCATTTCCCAAGGCACTGCGGTACTATGAATTTTCACGGGGTGCAAATCCAGCATGATGATTCTTGAAGGCTTTTGTTTATTGATTTCCACCATCAGATTGCCTGGGTGTAAATCAGTATGAATGATTCCTTTGCGGTGCATTGCTGCAAGAAAAGTCGCAAGTGCTTTGGTTAGTTGGTGCCTATGATCCCATGAATCTTTCCAGCTTTGGCAATGCAATGATTCCCAATAATCGTTTAAAGGAATGGCGTTTTCAAGAGTATGGGTGATGAGGAAGCTATCGGGCAAAAAACCTGCTGATGTGCCAAAAGCTAGGGGCGCAATAGTAGGAATTCCAAGGGATAATAAATTCAAAGCAATAAGGAATTCATTCTTCGCCTTGGTTGCGCGGAAGCATTCTCTGATAAAAGCTCTTGGTCCTGAAATGCGATTGTGTTTTAAATGGATATCAAAACCGGGAAGTGGGATTTGGTAGACAGATCTGTGCACTCCACTTTTGATGGTATTGACTAAATTTGCATCAAGCCATTGTGGGAAACGAAGTACTCCTTCACAAAACAATGCTTCCCTGATGGTTTTGGAATCTGCTACTTCCGGGGCAAGAATCCATTTCACTTGGGCTATTGCGTCAGCGGTTGAGTTCGTCATCCCCTACCCTGCCTGAAGTTTTTGCTGATCAAGATTATTCAATAAAGCGATCCAGTTTCCTGCATTTGAATGGACACTGTAGAGCGAGTTAACGATTTCCCGGCCTCGCCCGCCCATAACTTTTTGCTGCTCTTTGTTTTTGTAAATAAGCGCTATGGCATTCGACCAATCTTCGTAGGTGTTTGCCAGAAATCCGTTATATCCATGCCTTATGATTTCGTTATGAACCCCAACAGGATTGGCGATGACGGGCAGGCCTGCGGCCATGTATTGCAAAAGTTTCAAGCCACACTTTCCTCGACTCCACCGATCATCAGGCATGAAGCAGATTCCGAGGTTTGCGCTTTGGATTTCTGCAACCTCATTGTTTTCCTGCCATTGAACAGGAGAAATTTTGAGATGATCAAAGGTTGGAAAAGAATCGCAAATGATTTTAAGAGAAAGGTTGGGAAAGGTTTTGCCCAGTTCTTCAAGAATGGGGCGAATGATATCAAGTGATTGAAGTGTGCTTTTAGATCCTATCCAGACCATTTCGAGGGAATCGTTTAAGGTGGCAGAAGGCGCAAGTTGATATTTGGAAGTTTCAATTACTGTTGGAATTACAAAAATCTTTGAGGCGCTTGTATGTAAGGCAGAGGCGTCTGCCAAGAATCTATTGCCTGCGACCATAGCATCTGCGGCTTTGGATATTGCGATAAATCTTGCAAGTTTAGAGCGATCGTCCATGCCCTTTTTCGAGTAGGAGTCGCGTAAGAAAATGGCATCATCGAAGTCGAATATCAAATACTTGCAACTTCGCCTGATAAGCCATGTAAGCCAAGTCGGGGACAACTTGCGTTGTACTATTACGGTTTTGTTTTGAAGTTTTGCTGCTAGGCTTAATAAGCCGAATAAGGTTTTTGGCCAGGCAAGATACCGCAAAGAATAGCCTGATTTTGCGAAATGCTCTTTGTAGGCACTTAAGCGATAGCGAGTGCAGACATGCTCTTCAGATTCTACCAGTGCAACGATTTCCAAAAAGCCCTCCATGGCGATTGGGTATTAAAGTTTCCGCCTTTTCGACATTTCCCTACCTATGTCGCGCTTGGCTTCGTTTTTCTTTTGGGCCTGTCGCTTATCCTGAAGCTTTTTACCCTTGCCTATCGCAATTTCAACCTTGGCTTTGCCTTCCTTAAAATACATCTTGGTGGGGATCAAAGTTAAGCCACGCTGCTCGGATTTTTCTGCAAACTTGGCAATTTCGTTCTTGTGCAAAAGAAGTTTACGCGCTCGCTTGGGTTCATGATTCAACTGGTTGGCCATGGTGTATTCTGGGATATCGCAACCGTAAAGCCAGATTTCCCCTTTTAAAATACGCGCATAGGCACCTTCCAAATTCGCCTGACCGGTTCTTAAACTTTTAACTTCACTTCCTCTCAACATGATGCCACATTCCAAGCGTTCTTCCAATTCGTATTCGAACGAAGCCTTGCGGTTTTGGCAGATGTTGATGTACTCGGGGCCTTCTGATTTCTTTCTGTCCGCCATGAAATTCCCAAAGCCCCTAATTTAAACCATTGCAAAAAAGTATTCTAACAAGCGTTTTCCTTTTTGGGAACGCTAGAATTGGGAATATCAAGACTTTGAAGGTAGCTCGTAGGTTCTACCCCCAGTGCCTGTTGATTTCTGGTTGACGGAGAGTTGGTATAGCTGTTCCCCTGTTTTTGTAGGGTATTTTCCGTTGATGCAGGCTTGGCAGAGTTGCGATTCATCGAGCCCTATACTTCTAGATATATCCTCATAAGGGAGATATCTTAAACTGTCTGCGCCGAGTTCTTTTGCCATGTCGTCTTGTATCTGGGTGCTGATAGGGTTGCCTTTTAAGAACCTAGGCGCGAACAATTCTTTTACGGTTGACATGTCGATACCATAAAAGCACGGGGCAATAATGGGCGGACACGCCACTCGAACATGAATTTCCTTGGCCTGACCGCGGGTTTTCATGTCTGCAAGCAACACCTTCATGGTGGTGCTTCTTACAATGGTATCTTCAATTAGCAGCACTCTTTTTCCTGCGATGACTTCTTTCAAGGGGGTGTATTTAAGCTGAACTCGTTCTGCTCGATTTTGCCCTTCGATGAAAGTACGGCCCACATAGCGATTGCGCATCAATCCTTCTACTGAAGGAAGGCCAAGTTCATGGGCCATTGCGTCTGCAGCAGCTTTGCCCGTGTCGGGCACGGGAACTATCACCGTATCCTTATCCAAAGGAACGATGTTTAAAAGTCGCTCCTGTGCTGCAAGCCTTTGCCCTAGCGATGCCCGTGCAAGATAAACGCTTCGGTCATCAAGATTGCTTGCAACGTTTGCGAAGTATATCCATTCGAAGAAACAATGGGTGGTTTCGCGCTTAGGGGCAAATCTTGCCTGTCGCATTTTTCCATCCTGAATTACGATCATTTCGCCGGGCGGAAGCGAGCGAACATCTTTGAACCCAAGGTTCAGCAATGCCACGCTTTCACTTGCCGCTGCAAACATCGGGCCATCTTGTGCCACGCATAAAGGCCTAAACCCGTTGGGGTCTCGCAGCACTACCATGTCGCCCATCGCGTTTAAAAACACGATATTGTAGGCACCATCAAACTTGCTGCAAAGTTTCGAGAAAACCTCAACAAGATCGGGGGCCTTATCAACATGATTGCTTAATTCATGGCTAAGGTAATGCATGATTACCTCGGTGTCTGTATCGCGGGTGAGGTGGTAATCGGTTTGGCTTAAAAGTTCTTCGCGAAGCTGGGTGTAGTTAGCAAGCTGGCCGTTGAAAGCAAAGCTAAACCATTTCCATCTACAGCCGTGATGTCTTTCGAAAGGCTGGGCGTAACTTTTATCGTTGGCGCCGCAGGTTGCATAACGCGTGTGGCCAATCGCAGCCATGCCCGCATATTCTTTCATTAAAGCTTCGTATCGATCTTGATGGCTTAATCTAAAAGCCTCGATGACGGTGCCGATTTGTCTGTGGGTATCAAGTATTTTTTGCCTGCGCGGATGGAAGGTGCTCATGCCCGCTGCCAACTGCCCCCGATTTTGCAAATCCAGCAACATCCTAGGCATTAACCTTGAGACCTGATCAGGCCCCGCAAGAGGTACCAATTTTGAAGTCGGTAATTCAGGGAGATGATAGATCGCTGCTATGCCACACTCGTGTTGAAGTTCGTCCATAGAATTCTTTAGGCCTGCTTGCCAATCGGAGTTGTAATCTCATGACTGCACCAATCATGTTTCCTTATTCTAGATTACGAAGTGTGGGCACTCAAAAGAATTCGATATCATTATTTTTGATAGTTTCTTTGAACTATTTCCTTCGCACCATTCGCCAAAACACTTGAAAAGTTCGGAAAAACCTTGTTGGTAAAATGGGGGCTATAGCCCTAAGTGTTTATCTTAATTGCGGTTGTGTTTGATTTGATGGAACTTGATAAATAAACTTTCTCCCTTTTACCATTTTTTGTTCTGTTGTTTGCCGATTTCTAATGGTATCTTTCATTTATTGCTTACTTGATTAATCTCCTGAACGGAGTCCCGCCATGTTTCGAGTCGATGCTGGAAATTCCCAAAAAGGTTATTGTGATGGTGTCAACCGTCGTAGCTTTCTTCAACTTGGTATTGCAGGCATGGCTTCTGCCGGCCTTTCTGATCTTTATAAAGCCAAAGCGGCTTCCAAGGCTGAGGGTATAACCTCAAAAGATACTTCAGTGATTCTTATTTGGCTTGATGGTGGCCCCGGCCACATGGATATGTATGACATGAAGCCCGATGCCCCGGTAGAATACCGCGGCTTGTGGAAACCCATCCGTTCTAAAGTTCCAGGCTTTGATGTTACCGAACTTTATCCCAAACAAGCCATGGTCACCGATAAGTTTTCCATGGTTCGCTCGCTTTACCATAATACAGGCGATCACTTCGCTGGCGGGCATCGCATGCTTACCGCCAAGGATATGGGCGTAAGTGGTGCGAACAACATGCAGAAGTTCCCTGGGATTGGTGCCATTGCCAATCGCGAAGTCGGTGCCAGAAAAACTGGTATGCCAGGCTATGTTGGTTTGCCCTACGCTGCCAGTATTGGCCTGAATCCAGGCTATTTTGGCGGCCATATGCTAGGTGTTCAGCACGATCCGTTTGCTTCAGGTGGCGACCCCAACGCTGCTAACTTTCAGGTTAAAAACCTTCACCTTGCAACTGGCCTTTCCATTGATCGCCTTGAAGATCGTAAAAGTCTTAGTTCCAGCTTTGATGCTATGAACAAGACTCTTGAGACTTCCAAGACCTTAGACGCCATGGACCGCTTTAACAAGCAGGCGTTTGAATTTGTTAGCGGCGCCTCTGCAAGGCAGGCCTTTGATATTTCACGCGAAGATCCAAAATTGCGTGATCGCTATGGTAGAAACACTTACGGCCAAAGTACCCTTCTTGCACGCAGACTTGTTGAAGCTGGTTCTACTTTTGTCACCGTTCATCTTGGTGGCTGGGATCACCACTGGGATCTCAAAGCTGGTTACGAAACTTATCTGCCTAAGGTTGATGCCTTGGTTAGCACCCTTTTTATCGATCTTGAAGAACGAGGGTTACTCGATTCAACACTTGTAGTTCTCTGTGGCGAATTTGGTCGAACCCCAAAAATGAACGATGGTGGCAACGGTGGCCCAGCTGGCAGCAAAGGCACTCCAGGTCGTGATCACTGGGGGAATTCCATGTTTTGTCTTATGGGTGGTGGTGGAGTTAAAGGTGGCCGTATTATTGGTTCTACCGATAAGCTAGGCACAGCTCCCAATAGCCGACCTGTTACACCAAGCAATATTCATGCAACCATTTATCAGGTTCTTGGCATGGATCCCAAACTTCATCTGCTAGATCCAAGTGGCAGGCCAACCCCAGTTCTGGATGACCCAACTCCTATTCATGAGTTGTTTTAAGCTTAAACAATCAAAGCAAAAAGCCAGCCCTTTAAAAGGCTGGCTTTTCTTGTTTCATCACCTTGCTTCAACGAAGTTAGATCAACTCAGAAATCGGATCGCCACCTGTTAGCAATGGCATTGGTCTGCCCGAATGATCATTGAATGCAATGTTTTTGTAATCAACGCCAAGGTGGTTAAACATAGTGGCCCAAAGATCGTTGGGGCTAAGAGGCCTATCTTTGGGGTGTTCACCCTTTTGGTTGGTAGAGCCAACAATCTGACCCATCTTCAATCCACCACCAGAAACAAGCACAGACATCGCTTGTGGCCAATGGTCGCGACCCGGTTGTTTCACTCCTGTTTGAGTGCCAACGGAATAACTAATCCTAGGGGTACGTCCAAATTCACCGGTCACAATCAAGAGAACCTTTTTATCAAGGCCCCTGTCGTAAAGATCATTGATCAGCGAGGTGATAGCTTGGTCATACATGGGGAAACGCCAGCGGGCATCATCAAAAATATGCCCGTTCACTGCGTGCGAATCCCAGTTATAAAGCACACCCTTAGGCCATTGCTTGCCTGGCATATTCGGACTTTCCAGCACCATGGTTACAAAACTAGAACCCGCCTCGACAAGCCTTCTTGCAAGCAGGCAGCGTTGGCCATAAGTATGCATCCCATACTTCTGGCGTACGGATTCTGGTTCCTTATTTAAATCAAATGCAGTCTGAGTGGTATCATCAGAAAGCAGTTGCATTGCACGGGCACGAATAGCTTTCATTTCTGAAGAAGCATTCTTCCCATCGATGCTGGTTAGCAAGTCCATTCGCTCCTTCACTTGCACCAGTCTCTTTTCTTCGATTCCCAGATTCTGGATTTTAAATGTCGGACTGCTCGGATCGCCTGGCACCATAAAAGGATGGCTACTGCGCTCTAAATAAGCTGACCCGAAGCTGAAGGTGTCGATACCTTGCCTGCCACCATCCATGCCTGCGATATAGTTGGGGATTTTGGCGTTATAGTTTTCGCGAACCTTGGCGAACATCGAGCCAACCATGGGGTAATCGTTTACAAATCCGACGGGGGATAAGGGATCACGACCTGTGAGGAATTTTTTGTGCCCGCCACCATGATCAGAGAAATTGTGCGCAATCGAGCGGATGATGCTGAAGCGTTTTGCAGTTTGAGCATGGAGTGGAAGTAGTTCGCACACATCCAAACCGGGAACTGTTGAGCGAATAGGTTTAAACTCGCCCTTATATTCGGAGGGTGCATCGGGCTTCATATCATAGGTTTCCATGTGCGGTGGGCCACCGGGAAGCCAAATGAATATTACTTGCGTTTCAGGGGTCTGTTTGCCTAGGTTTTTTTCTTGCGCCCTTGTGGAGTGGAGGTTGTTAAGAAGCATACCGCCTAGGCCAGCGGTTCCTATTTTTATAAATTGTCTGCGGGATTGAGGCCCAATACATTTTTTAAGTTCTGAATGATCCATGGTATGCTCCGATATCAGGCAGGTAATTACTTACTTAAGCTTATATCTTAATTCGTCTAAAAGCCCTAGTCAAACATAGAAATAATACTCTTTTTGTAAATTTTCCAACTAATTACGCTTTAAAGCCACCCTTGGCCAACATTTCCCAATACAAGCCAAGGCAATTAAGGAAGCCAAATGATTTTTGCGTGCCGGTAAATTGCAAAACTTCCCCGCAGTAAAGAATCTTAGAAGAATAAAAGCATTCTCACCGCGAAGACGCAAAGAGCGCAAAGGAAGACAAGAAATCCGGACTTGTCTGCTGCTTCTTAGCGTACTTTGCGTCTTCGCGGTAAAGATTCTTGGTTTCTGAGGTTTTTAAGGGCTACTTTTTCTAGCGTTTCTTCTCAACACCTTGGTTTTCTGGCAAATTTGATCATCCCTTTTCCTTCTGAATAAACGAGTTTGGAAGCTTTTTGTGGGTTTTTCAGGAGCAACTAATTACGCTTTAAAGCCACCCAAGAGTTAAGCTCCAGCCCCTTTTCTACATAAAGCACCACTTTTTTCTGCCGGATATTGGGCCTTAGTTTCTTCACCAAATCAACAATTCCATTCGAAACCGGCATCTGCGAAGCTTCTTCTATCACCAAGACGCCAAGTTCATGCAACTTTTCTACGCTAATAATGCCCCTTATTTCGCCGTAGCCACTCTCATGAAACACCACCCTTCCCTGTTCTCCACTTGCAGCCAAGCCTACCGCAGCTAAGGCTCCCACGATTCCATGATCTCTACCTGCAATAGACCACAATAAGCACCCCGAAACTTTGGCTTTTTCGATGGCCTCCGCTGGATTTACCCATTCACCTGTGGTGCGCCAGCCATGCGAAATCAGAGATTTTGCCTGATCATCAGTAGCAAGGCAAAGGCCGGGGTCGCTTCCCTCAACAAAATGACTCAAAAGGAATTCTTTGCAAAAACCTGCAAGGGTTTGAAAATCAATTGGGCCTTTGCATTCAAGTTGCATCGATGCAGAACCATTTTTAGAAGTGTAAGGCACTCTGGAATCGTACCAAAGCTGGTGCCTTAAAATCATCGTTGTTTCGATTCCGATTGCTTTGAGTTTTATGGCAAGCGCCATGGCTATTTGATTGGTGCCCGGGCTTCCCAGAATATCAGTATCATCTAGGCCAAGAAAAATTTGCATTCGTTTGCCCGTAAAGTTGAAGTAAATCAATAAGACTTTAATAGCCTTGCATTTTGTGCTGTCTAACAGCAAAATACATCCTTTGATGTTCTATGGGATAAGAGTTGATTTATGTTGAAAATACCAAAAACTGCAGGTGGTTGGCGCGCAATCTTTTATAGCCTTCGCATGGCCAACAAAGTGGGCTGGATGCGACTCTGGAAAGCAATGACTACCAAAAATGCCTGTAAAACCTGTGCTCTGGGCATGGGCGGGCAAGCTGGCGGCATGCGTAACGAAGCGGGCCACTGGCCCGAGGTTTGCAAAAAATCCTTTCAAGCCATGGTTGCAGACATGCAGAAAGGCATCACTCCAGAATTCTTTGCCAAGTACTCTATCAAAGAGCTTCAAGCGCTATCATCCCGCGAACTCGAATGGTGTGGCAGACTCGTTAACCCTCTTTATGCTGGCCCGGGGGATACCCATTACCGCGTTGTTGATTGGGATTTTGCTTTTAACCGCATTGTCAAACAGATGAAAGATCATCAACCGCAAGAGCATTTCTTTTATGCTTCTGGAAGATCTTCTAATGAGGCGGGATTCCTGCTGCAGTTGTTTTCGCGACTTTATGGCACCAATTATGTCAACAACTGCTCGTTTTACTGCCATCAAGCCAGCGGTTCGGGATTGGCTGCCTCTTTGGGAACGGGCACCGCAACTGTAGACCTCCATGATTTAGATAAAACAGATCTCTTTTTTCTTATCGGGGGTAACCCCGCATCCAACCACCCTAGGCTTATGCGCACTCTAATGCAAATCCGCAGGCGTGGCGGCAAAGTTATCGTGATTAATCCAGTTAAAGAAATTGGCTTGGTTAACTTTAGCGTTCCCAGTGATGTGCTAAGCCTATTCTTTGGTACCAATATCGCAACGCATTATCTGCAACCTCATATTGGGGGTGATCTCGCCCTTCTTTACGGCATCGCCAAACTGCTAATAGAGCAAAATCAGGTTGATCAATCCTTTCTTGAAGCTTCCACTGAAGGGGTGCAAGAATTCAAAACCATGCTTGATGAGCTTTCTTGGGATACCATCGAAAAAGATTCGGGTATTTCCAAAGCCCAAATTCAAGAGGTCGCTGATGTTTATGCCAAGTCTAAAAATGCAGTCTTTGGCTGGACCATGGGTATAACCCATCACCTCAACGGCACCAGCAATGTTCGAGCAATTGTCAACCTTGCCCTATTGAGGGGTATGGTGGGCAAACCTTCTTCAGGTTTACTACCCATCCGCGGGCATTCAAATGTGCAGGGAATTGGATCGATGGGAGTTGTGCCCAATCTAAAAGAGAAATTCCTCAATAACTTGGAAGGGTACTTGAAAACTACCCTGCCCCGCTCGCCCGGTTTAGATACCATGGCTTGCATGCAGGCCACCTATGATGGTCAGATGAAAGCCGCTTTTTGCCTAGGTGGCAACCTCTTTGGTAGTAATCCCGATTCTAACTTCGCTGCTGATTCTCTCGCTAAGCTTGACCTCATTACTTACCTCAACACCACTTTAAATACAGGCCATGCTTGGGGCTTGGCCAAAGAAACCTTGATTCTTCCGGTGTTAGCTAGGGATGAAGAACCTCAGCTTACAACTCAGGAATCGATGTTTAACTTTGTCCGTGTAAGTGATGGTGGGCCCGCAAGATATAGCGGCTTAAAAAGTGAAGTAGAAATCCTTGCTACATTGGGAAGCAGGGTTGTGGGCGACCTGCCCAATCTCGATTGGCGTGCTTTAAGAATGCATCGCACTATCCGCGAAATGATTAGCCAAATCGTTCCAGGGTATGAAGATATTTCCAAGGCGGAT